>CAITUF010000169.1 GCA_903895475.1 uncultured Opitutia bacterium
ACCTGGGTGAAGCCGTCGCGCGCCATGCGACGCGCGAGCAGGCCGGCGACGTGGGTCTTGCCCACGCCAGTGTCGCTACCTGTAACGAAGAAGACTGGCATGACCTATTTGCAGCCGCAGCCGCCTTGGTCGCAAGATTCTTCGGTGGCGTTGGCGGCGGCAAATTCCGCGACGTTGGGCCAAGCGGCTGGCTGGGCGGAGGCCGGGGCAATCTCACCGCGGTGGATACGGCGGGCTTCATCTGGGTGCATCGGGTGCAGGCCCAGACGCTTCATGAGGTTCATGTCCTCTTCGATGTCTGGGTTACCCGTGGTCAGGAGCTTTTCGCCAAGGAAGATTGAGTTGGCGCCAGCGAGGTAGCACAGCGCTTGGGTCTCGTCGTTCATGTTAGCGCGGCCGGCGGAGAGGCGGACCATCGCCATAGTCATCCGGATGCGGGCCTCGGCGATGGTGCGGACGACTTCGATGGTATCCACGAACTTACGGCCGGCGAGCGGCGTGCCTTCAACCGCGACGAGCGCGTTGATTGGCACGGAGTCAGGCTGAGGGTCGAGTTGTGCGAGCTCGACAAGCATCTTCAAGCGGTCGTCTTCGGTCTCACCCATGCCGATGATGCCACCAGAGCAGACCTCGAGGCCAGCCTTGCGGACGTTTGAGAGGGTCTGCAGACGATCATCATAAGTGCGCGTGGTGATGATTTTCGAGTAGTGCTCGCGCGAGGTGTCGAGGTTGTGGTTATAGACGTCGCAACCGGCCTGCTTGAGGCGCCCAGCCTGCGCTTCGCTGACCATGCCGAGAGTGCAACAGACCTCGAGGCCGAGCTCCTTAACGCCTGCGACCGTATTAAGAACGCTATCAAACTGCTTGCCGTCGTTCACGCGGCGCCAGGCGGCACCCATGCAGAAGCGGGTCGCACCACCGGCCTTGGCCTTACGGGCATCGACGAGGATGGCCTGCGTCTCCATGAGGGCTTCGCTTTCGAGGCCGGTGTTATTGTGCACCGACTGCGGGCAGTAAGCACAGTCCTCGGGACAAGCGCCCGTCTTGATCGACTTGAGCGTGCAGAGCTGCACGCCAGCCGGATCTTGGTTGGCTTGGTGGACTTGCTGAGCCTTGAAAATCAGCGTGTTGAGCGGCAGGTCGTAGAGCGCGCGGGCGTCGGTGAGGGAGGGCATGGGTTTGTTGAAGGGGATAGGGGTTAGCGGTTAGGGGATGGTAAAGGTAGATTACGGAGTACGGAGTTCAGATTACGGATTTTAGGGTCGATTGCTGAGTCGATGAAGAGGCTGGGCTGGAAGTGTAGTCTATATCGGTTCAGGACTCTGTACTCTGTCATCAGTACTCAGTACTCCAAGCCCGTCAGGGTATCCTCCATCGCAAGGCGGACGGCGCGGACGAGGTGCTTCACTTCGTCGGCTTGGATGGAGATGGGCGGGACGAAGAGGATCGAATCGCCCAAGGGGCGAATGATGAGTCCGTGGCGACGGGCAGTGAGCGCGACACGGTAGCCCGCGCGGGTATCGGTCGGCCAGCGCTCGGCGGCGACGGGCTTGAATTCGACCGAGCCCGTCAAGCCAACCTGTCGGAACGTCCGCACGTGCGGGTGTCCGGCAAAGGCCGCCGACATTTCACGGCCCAGCAGGTCAGCGCGCTCGGCGACTTGGCCAGAGGCGAGCATCGGACGCAGTTTGCGCAGCGAGGCGCGCGCGACGGCGCAACCGAGCGGATTGCCCGAGAAGGTGTGCCCATGGAAGAAGGTCTTACCTTCGGAGAACTTTCCGAGGAAGGCTTCGTAGATCTTTTCCGACGTCAGCGTCGCGGCGAGCGGCAGGTAACCAGCGGCGAGGCCCTTCGCGAGGCAGAGGAAGTCAGGCACGACGCCTGCCAACTCGGAGACGGTGAGGGCACCGAGGCGACCAAAGCCCGTGAAGACTTCGTCCAAGATGAGGTGGACACCATGCTGGCGGCATAAGGCGGCGACCGCCTTCACGAAACCAGCGGGCTGTTGGACCATCCCGGCGGCGCCTTGCACGCGCGGCTCCAAGATAACGCAGGCGGTTGTGGCGGCATCGCGGACCAGGAGGGCTTCGAGCGCAGTGAGTGACACCGTGGAATCGGAGTGGGCGACCTGCCCGGCGCATTCGGAA
>CAITUF010000170.1 GCA_903895475.1 uncultured Opitutia bacterium
GCGGCGAACCCCCGCCGCCTTTTGGCGGTGCAGCTCGGCGAGCAGGGCGTCGATGGCTTCTACAGGGTCAATCACGACAACGTGAGGCATTGTCGGGTTGGAGCGAGGGTCAATTCTTTCCCAAAACGTGCCCTCCGACCCAAATTATTCACATTGTTTCCAATTTTTATTCGCACCCCCGAAGCCAGCAGCAACCTACTGAGGGTAAATATTTCGTAAATACTTAATAGTTAGTAATTTATATTAGTTATAAAAACTAAAAATCGCCGGGGGCAGCGCCGCTTTTCACCCGCCGGCCAACCGATCACCTACCCAAAAGAGATAAAACACCCCATAATTCCCCTTGGCGATACCCCCAAGTAATCAGCCCTATTGTGAATAAACTTGCAGGCGGCCAGCAATACTGTGTTTCTGTGGGTCAGGTCCGCTCTGAATATAACCAAACCAAGAGCGAAACCCCGCAAGAATCCGGTGAGTTGACGGTCGTTAAGACGGCAAATCGAAATCCGAAGGTCGGAAACGGGCAATGCGGTGCAGGTAAAACACAGAAAATAAAAGATATGGAAAACAAACTGTTCGTAGGCAACCTTCCTTGGGCTGCTACCGAATCCGACATCCGCGCACACTTCTCCCAAGGCGGAGAAGTCGTATCCGTGGAAGTAATGATGGATAAGTTCACGGGTCGTCCTCGTGGCTTCGCCTTCGTAACCATGGCCAGCGCTCAAGCTGCTCAGGATGCGATCGCTAAGACCGAGAACATCGACTTCATGGGTCGTCCCCTGAAGGTGAACGTTGCTCGTCCTCGTGAAGAACGCCCCTCCTTCGGTGGCGACCGTCCTCGCTCCGGCGGCTTCGGCGGCGGCGATCGTCGCGGCGGCTTCGGCGGCGGCGGAGATCGTGGCGGCTACTAATCCCTTCGGATTATAACCAACTCATTCGGGGCGCTCATTTGGGCGCCCCTTTTTTTGGCCTAGTGGTCCACCCTTGCCGCTTGAGCGAGGGGCGAACGGAACCAGTATAGATAAACCCCCGCATGCGCCGCGCCCTGCTCTTCTCGGTTTCGTTTTCGCTCCTCGCCGTGCTGGCGTGGTGGGTACTGACGCCGTCACCACGCGCCTTGCACTTCGCGCAAGCGCACGAGCTGTATGGCTTTGTCGACACGCGCGCCACCTCCGGCCTGGATACCGTTGAACCCGTCCTAACGCTGCTGACGCAGCTGGCTCCGGCGACGCACCGCGCCACGGCCAAGCAGCAAGTGAAGTCACCAGCACCGGCCCGGGAGATTCGCGTAGGCATCGGCTTCAAGCCGCCCGCTTGGGCTTGGCTCGATGGCCCGGCCACGCCGGCCGAAAGCGTCGTCCAAGTCGTCCCTTCACTGTCCTTGCAGCAGTTGTCTGCGTTACCGAATGGCTACCTGCTGCTGCGGAGCGAAAGCCCGGCCATCGTGGCCGCTGACCCGCGACTACGCCGTTGGCTCGGCGTGGCCATGAGTGAAACGCTCAGCCAGGCCAAGGCTTTGACGATTGCCGTCGGCGAAGAGTCCACCCCCGCGCGAGCGCAAATCGGACTTTGCCTAGAATTTTCCGATGCGGAAACCGCCGTCGCCGCCATCAAACGCATCGCCGAGCCGACCACGAATAATGTGCTGACGTTCAAGGTTAGCCCGCAAGCCGAACAGGTCGCGAAAACGCATAAGCTCGTCGTCATCCGCTTCGAGGTCGACGCGCTATACCTCCGACTCGCCGCGCAGCCGCGCTGAGTTAAGCCTTTTCCAACGAACCGTCCGCGTTGAGGCGGCGGTAGTAACAACCCGTACGAGCCTTACCGTTTTCCTTGGTATGGCAGGCGCCTTGGCCAGCGGGACGGACTTTATACAGAATCGAATTCTGCTCACAGTTCACGCGAACTTCGAGGAGCTCCAGGAAGTCCCCGGAGGTGAGTCCTTTGATCCAGAGTTCATTGCGGGAGGTACTCCAGAAAGTGGCCTTCTTTTCCTTCAGGGCGGTCTGGAGGGCCAGCTCGTTGACGTAACCTAAGATGAGGACCTCGCCGGTCAGGGCGTCCTGCGCCACGGCAGGGATGACATCGGCCGCACCGGAAGCGATTTTACGCAGTTTTTTGAAGTCTAGGCTGAGGGCTGAGCCTTCTTCGAGTGCTGGGTCGGACATAGCTCTATCTGGCACGGACGGAGCCCTGCATTCAAGGCTGGAAAGAGAGGCCTATTCTGCCTTACGGATACGGACCATGTCGCTCAATAATTCCACCGACCTTTCCCGCGCCGCCACCGAAGCCCGTGGCCTTGCCATGGATGCCGTGGCCGCTTGCCACTCGGGCCACCTCGGCCTGCCACTCGGTGCCGCCGAAATCGGCGCCGTCCTTTACGGCAACTTCCTCCGCCACGACCCCGCGGCCCCGCAGTGGATCAACCGCGACCGCTTCGTGCTCTCCGCCGGTCATGGTTCCATGTTCGTCTACAGCTGGATTCACTTGGCCGGCTTCGACCTCCCTCTCCAAGAAGTTAAGAACTTCCGCAAGCTGCACTCCAAGACCCCAGGTCACCCAGAGTTCGGCGAAACGGTCGGCGTCGAAGCCACCACTGGCCCGCTCGGCCAAGGTACCGGCAACATCGTCGGTATGGCTGTGGCCGCCAAGATGGCCGCTGCGCATTTCAACACCGCCGAACATAAAATCTTCGACCACATCGTCGTCGGCCTCGCCGGCGATGGTTGCCTCCAGGAAGGCATCTCCCAAGAAGCCGCTTCCTTCGCTGGCCGCTTCGGCTTGGACAACCTCATCATGCTCTACGACTCCAATGACGTCACCCTCGACGCCATGGCTTCGAAGACGCAGAACGAGGACACCGCCAAGCGTTACCAAGCCGCGAACTGGGAAGTCTTTACAGTTCCACAAGGAAACGAACTCGCCCCGATTGCCCAAGCCCTCGACCAGGCGCGAGCGAGCAAGAACGGACAGCCGAAGTTGATTATCTGCAAAACGGTCATCGGCAAGGGCATCGCCGAAGTCCAAGGTACTGCCAAGGGCCACGGCGAAGCGGGTGTGAAGTTCGTCGATGCCTCGCGCAAGGCCCTCGGCTTGCCGGAAGAGAAATTCTACGTCTCCCCCGAGACCCGTGCGTTCTTCGCGGCCCGGATGGCTCAGCAGGCCGCCGCGCACGCCGCTTGGTCGCAGACCTTCGCCGCTTGGTCCAAGGCCAACCCCGAGAAGGCCGCCGTCCTCGCCAAGGCTCAAAAGGGCGACCACGGCGACGTGCAGTCCCTCCTCACGGCGATTCCTGAGTTCGGTAAGAACGCCCTCGCGACCCGCGTCTCCGGCGAAACCTGTATCAACGCCGTCGCCAAGGCTTCGCCGCTCGTGCTGTCGGGTTCGGCCGACCTACACGGCTCGACCAAGAACTACATCAAGGACGTCGGTGACTTCGACATTGCGACGCCCGGTGGCCGTAACCTCTACTTCGGTATCCGTGAGCACGTGATGGGCGCGATCCTTAACGGCATGGCCTACCACGGCATCTTCAAGGGCTCCGGCGCGACGTTCCTGACGTTCTCCGATTACCTCCGTCCGTCGATCCGCGTGGCGGCCCTCGCTAAGCTCCAGGCATTTTACATCTTCACACACGACTCCGTTGGCGTCGGCGAAGACGGCCCGACCCACCAGCCCGTGGAAACGGTCAGCGCCCTGCGTTGTATTCCGAACCTCGATGTAGTCCGCCCAGGCGACGCCGAGGAAACCGCCGCAGCGTTCGCTCATGCGGTGGCCCGCAAGGACGGCCCCGTGGCCCTCATTCTCTCCCGCCAGAACGTCCCGTCCCTCGACGCCGTCCCGGTTGCCACGCGCCGCCAAGGCACCCTCAAGGGTGCTTATATTCTACGCCAGGAAACCGCTCCGCTCACGCACATCATCATCGGCACCGGCAGCGAACTCTCGCTGGCCCTCGCCGCGGGTGAAGAACTCGGCGCCAGCGTTCGCGTCGTCTCGATGCCTTCGATGGAAGTCTTCGCGCGCCAGCCCAAGGCTTACCAGGAAGAAGTCCTCCCGGCCGCTTGTACCAAGCGCGTCAGCATCGAAGCCGGCGTGACGATCTCGTGGGGCCGCTACGTCGGCACCGCCGGCAAGGCCATCGGCACCGACACCTTCGGCCTCTCCGCCCCGGGCGACGTGGTCATGAAGGAACTCGGCATCACGAAGGAAGCCGTCGTGAACGCCGCCAAGGCGCTCTAAGCCAGCCTGCCGCAGAGCCTTCTAACGGGCCGGCCTTCGCGAGAAAGTCGGCCCGCTTTCTTTATACGTATACCCTACGGTGCCCCGGCACTATTATCTCCGACGTCAGGAGGCGTACTTCGATTTAGCTAGGTCAGCCCAGAGGAAAGCCTTGGCTAGCCCGAGCGGTTGCGGCTCGCGCCAACCGAGATTCCAGACGCTGACCAACGCAGGGTCTAGCTCTGACGACTCATTACGACGGAAGGAGTCAATCTTCACCAAGGCCTCTTGAACCGTATAGGGGCCATAGGTTTTGCTGGCATCAAAAACAATGAAACAAGTCGGTGTGTTACGCATATAACCGACATAACCTACTTCACGACGTCACCGCTGGAAGCAAATCAGTATGGAGGCTTTCATGGATATCCAACTGGGATAAATACCCCACCTCACGAAACCTTCAAGGTACGTCCTTCAGCGCAGAGAGCGGTAACTTAAACAGGTCACCTTGCTCCGAACCGATGAGTAAGGTCTGTGCATCAAGCCACGCACAGCCTTCGACCTGCCAAGATAGCAACGGCGGCGAAAACGGCGCGACTTTCGCTGGACCCTGGAAGAAAGTTTCGCCGGTTGCCGGCAAGTCGAAGACCCAAGCCATACGATAGGTCAGCACGGCCAAGCGCTTACCATCAGGCGAGACGGAGGCGTCGGTGACCATGCCCTTAGCGTCAAAACGCGCGACCTTGGTCAGCACGGCTTGTTCGCCGACGGCCGGGAGCTCGGCGCGCCAAAGATCGGTCAGCGTATCCCGCCGATGCTTGGTGAGGAGGTAGAGTTTACCGCGGACGACGAAGATGGCCTCGCAGTCATGGGCAATCTCGGGGTCCGGATAGACGGTCTGATCCGGCCAGGAGAAGGTATACTTCTTAAAATCGCTAACTTCCTTCGCCCCGAGGGCGGGCTCCTTAAAAACGTAGAAGGCGAGCTCCTTGCGGCGCGAGAGGTTATTACCGACGTCGCCGAGAATGAGGTTCCCCTGCCCGTCCGCCGTCAGGGCTTCCCAGTCGGCATTTTTGAGGCCTTTCAGCGTGACGCCTAACCAAGGGCCAGTGGGGCCAATCACGGTCGAGCCATCGGCCCGCACAGGGACGATTTCCGGTTTATTGCCAGAATCAGAAAGGGTCCAAAAAAGGCCGGGGTGCAATGTGCTTGCCCAAAGCGCCGAGCATTCGGGGACTTGCTTGAGGTTCAATTTCGCCGAGACCTTCAGCTCGACCGCGGGCATGGCCGGGGGCGTGCGCTGCACGATCTCCAGTTCAGCGGCAAAGCCCACCGCCCAAACGGAGAGAAGGATGGCCCAACCTGATCGCATAGGTAAAACTTGACGGGCGGACCGAGCAAAGGCAACCCGCGAGCCGTGAAGTTTGCAGTCGAAGCCCTCGGCGGAAGGTTCTAGATA
>CAITUF010000171.1 GCA_903895475.1 uncultured Opitutia bacterium
CAGCACGGCGTCTGGGGGGACATCCTGCATGAGGCGCGCCGCTTCCGCGGCATCCTTCGCCACGAAGGTCTCATACTTATCCTCGAGCGCGGCGCGCAGGCCATCGCGTGTGTGCTTCTCGTCGTCAACAATCAGAACGGTCGGTTTCATGGGGTGCCCGTGTCGGGTCTTTGGGTGGCGCCCCAGACGCGGGCGGCCTTCTCGGTCAGCGCCGTGCGGGCGCGCGCGACTTCCGCTAAGCGTGCCTGCAAATTGGCGTTCGCCACGGCGGAGAGGTCATCGAGGTCGCACAGGTAAGCCCCCTCGACGGCGCGTGCGGCCGCATCGAAATTACGCGGCACGCCAAGGTCGACCAGCAAGAGCGGGCGGCCTTGGCGCCGCCGCGTGAAGGTACGAATCGTTTCCGCATCAAGTAAGGCGCGCTCGACGGCGGCGCAGCCAATGACCACGTCATGGGCATGTGCTTGTTGCAGAGCGTCCGCCAGGGTCAGGGAGGCACCCGAAAATTCTTCGGCGAGGGCACGGGCGTTAGCGAAAGTGCGGGAGGCCACGGAGACCTGAGTCGCTCCACGCGAGACTAACGCCTGCACGACTTGGCGGCCGACCTCACCCGTGCCGAGGACGAGGACACGCGCATCGGCCAATTGTCCGAAGACCCGGCCCGCCAGCTCCACCGCGATATTTCCCAGGCTGACCTGGCCTTGCGAAATCCCCGTATGGGTGCGGGCCCAAGCGCCCGCTTGGAAGGCGCGCTGGAAGATACGATTCAACATCGGGCCTGTCATACCGCGGGCGAGCGCATCAGCGTAAGCGTCCTTGGTCTGGCCTGCGATTTCGGCTTCGCCGATCATCTGGGAATCTAAACCGGCGACGACCGCGAACAAGTGCTCGACGGCCTGAAGGCCAGGAATCGGGCGCAAGTGCCGATCTAGTTCCGAGGGCGCAACGCCCGTCGCTTGGATTAAGGCGGCGCGGGCATGGAGGGCGGCGGCTTCGTCGCCAACCGCATAAGCTTCCAACCGATTACAAGTAGCGAGGAGGACGACCTCGGCGAGGCCGGCCGCGCGGGCGGCTCGATAAAAAGCCTCCACCCCAGCCGGCGAGACGCTGAACGCCGCGCGGGCGTCGAGACCAGCGGTGTGATGCGTGGCGCTCAAGGCCACCAAGGTGGTGGGGCGTTCGCTCATCGGGCGGAAGGAAGGGAGAGCCACAACGCCGCCAGCGCCGGCAATAAGAGCCACAGTGAACCCCGGGCGAAGGCGGCGCCGCTGACGGAGGCTCGGCGCCGCAGGGCGAGGAGCATCACAGCGAGTAACAACGTCACGCCTGCCATCACCAGCTTGGGGAAATTTGCGAAACCCGTGACGCCAGTAAAGACATCGACGGCCCCGATGGCCACGGACAAGGCGAGCATCCACACCGCGGCGCCCATCAGGTTCGCGCCGATCTTATCCATGGGCACTAAGGCCGGCAGCAAACCGTAGATGCCGCCGAACTTCCGTTGGGCGAGCGCGCGATCCTGCAGGAGATAGGCGAGGGCGTTCAGTGCTTGGGCGGCCAATAAACAATAAGCCAAGATGGCTGCCCCAATGTGCAGGAGGATCAAGGGCTTGACTGAAGAGGTGAACGCGTGCGTCTCGCCCCCCAATCGACTCGCGGCGAAAACGCAGGCCGTGGTGGCCGACGAGATGACCCAGATGGGAAGACGGTGGTCAAAGGCTAAGTCTAAGAAGATGGCCAAGCCCGCCAAACCCCACCCAATCGACAAAAGCATACCCGCGGATGAATCCACGGGGAAGGTGTTGCGCGCGAGGCCGTCGGCCGACAACGCGACCGTAAGCAGCAGCCAGCCAACTCGAAGCAACCAGAGCCCACCCGCAGGTACGTTGCGTGGGGATGGCGCGGACTTCACCTGCCAATCCCAGGCTGCACTGGCCAAGAAGATAAAGGCGCTGACCATGCCCATAACCCCCAGGGGGAGGGGGAGGGCGGTATCTCCGGACGGAACGACCATGGATTTAAAATAGAGTGAGGTGTGACATTTTGGCAACCCCCCAAAGTTAGGTAAATACCCCTGTTTACTTGCGAAACATGGGTCGGAGGCTATTTTAAATAAATTATGGCCTACAACCCCTACGATTTAACCCTGCACCCCCCTCGTAGCCCTCGCTGTCGCCTGGGCGGCCTCGTGATCCTCCCCCGCATGTTAGACAAAGCTCGGGCCACCCTGGAGGGCAAGAACGGGGAATACACCTACAACTGCTCCCTTGACCAGAACGTCCTTAACTTCCTCGGTATCGATGCCGAAGCCCTCAAGGCGCAGGTCGCCAAGGGCCTTGGGGATGGCGAAATCCTCGCTTGGATGCTGGCCAACGCCAAGCACGCCCGGGCGGGCTACGAAATCGCCGCCTTTAGTGCCTTTCATGACCTCCGCGCCCCCTCCGCCCCGGGTGGTCGGGAACGCCTGACCCATTACCAGTCGTCGACCCCGGCGGGTGCCAAGCGCGAGGACATCACGTCCTGGTTCGACGTCCTAGACCTCGACGACCACCAGAGCTTCGGCGGCAAGGTTTGATATACCTTAGCCCTGCCCAGAAGGTATCGATGGAATCCATCAGAATTATCGATATACCTTAAAGAACTAAATCTGTTACCCTTCACCCCTATGAAATCGCTCCTCGCCTCCCTCAGCCTCCTAGTCTGCGCCACCCTCGCTTCCGCCGCGGACTTCGACTGGAAGACGCGCTTCCCTGAAGGCCTCGTCGATAATGCCGGTAAGACCGTCGACATCGCGACCCTAAAGAACAAGACCGTGGCCGTCTACTGCTCCGCCCACTGGTGCCCGCCCTGCCGCACTTTCACGCCGGAACTCGTCAAGTTCGCCAACGCCAACAAGGACAAACTGGCGGTCGTTTTCATCAGTAGCGACGAAGATGCACCGCGGATGTTCGCCTACATGAAGGAAACCAAAATGCCTTGGCCCGCTGTACCCTTTAAGTCGGCAGGCGGCAGCGCAATCAAGCGGGAGCAGGGCGTGAGCGGTATCCCCACGCTCCTCGTGTACGGCAAGGATGGCCAACTGCTCACCAAGAATGGCCGAGACCTAGACGGCCTCAAGAAGCTGCTCGGTAAGTAAGTGCCCCGACGCCCGCGCCGCATCCTCCTCGTCTGCATGGGGAACATCTGCCGTTCGCCGACGGCCGAGGAGGTCTTGCGTGTGCACGCGCAGCGGGCTGGTCTAGAGCTACACCTAGACTCCGCGGGGACTGAAGATTACCACATCGGCGATCCGCCCGATAAACGGAGTGTTCTCCATGCCCAGCGCCGTGGCTACGACCTCTCGGGCCTCCGGGCGCGCCAAGTATGCCCAGACGATTTCCGGGATTTTGACCTACTCTTGGCGGCAGACGTGCTTAACCTAGGCGTGTTACGCGATCGCTGCCCGCCGGCCTATCACCATAAACTGGCGCTATTCTTGGGCGATCGCGCCCTGCCAGACCCGTATTACGGACAAGCGTCGGATTTCGAAAAAGTGCTCGATTTAGTAGAGAAACGCGCGGTTTCACTGCTCTCGGAATGGCAGGCGCCAACTGATTGATTGCCGAGCGGACGCCTTGGGGTTTGCTTCACCCAGCGATGTATCAAGTGAATTTCAGTGACCAAGCGATCCGGGAGTTGGCCAAGCTGCCAACCCTGGAACAGATGGACGTCGTCGAAGCCTTCTCCTCCCTCACTCCGGAAGATCTCTTACGCGGAAGCTCCGAGCTCGGGACCGTCCGCCGGGGAGGACATGTTTATCACCGCCTCCGCGTCGGCGAGTTCCGCATCTACTTCGAAGCCTCCGAAGGGTCATTGGTTGCCAACTACGTTCTCCATCGCCACACCTTCGCAGACTTTGCCTTTCGCTCCCATCTCCCGTTCGCCGAAGACGAAGCCCGCATTGAACAAGAAGGCGGCTTTTGGAAGTATCTCGACGAGCCAAAATCCTAAACGTGAGCTCCCCCCACCCCCCCCGCTACAACTCTCCCGAAGAGGCGGCCCGTATCTATCTCCTGCCTAATCTTTTCACGGCGGGAAACATGCTCTGTGGATTCTTAGCAATCAAGGAATGCATCGAAGCCCGCTTCACGACCGACGATCCTAACCTTTCTGCCAGTCACTATGTCTGGGCCGTTTGGTTCATTCTCTTTGCCTGTCTCTGCGACCTATTTGATGGCCGGGTAGCCCGCGCCACGCACCGCGAATCTCTCTTCGGTGCGGAGTTTGATTCCATCGCTGATACCGTGTCCTTCGGCGTGGCCCCCGCCCTGATGGCCTGTTTTCTTATCATCAACCCGGGGGTTAACGACGACATCAAGCTCGTCACCTGGCTCTTAGCCTTCATCTACCTGCTCTGCGTCGGGGTGCGGCTGGCCCGTTTTAATGTCCTCACCAATCCCTTAGTCCCAGGGAATGAGAAGCGGGCGGCGGGCGGAGATTTTGTGGGCCTCCCGTCACCAGCCGCCGCCGGGGTGATGGCCTCGCTGGTCTTGGTATTATCCAAGATTATGGTGACGCCTGGGGCCAAGCCAGAGGCCTATACGTCGTGGTCTTGGACCCTCCTGCCACTGATGCTGATCATCTCCTACCTGATGGTCAGTAATGTGCGCTTCCCGAGCCTTAAAAAGGTCGATTGGAATACCAAGACCCGCTCGCGCGGCTTTATCCTAATCATCTTGGTGGCGGTGGCCGCGATTCGCTACCGAGAGTTCGCCTTACCGGCGGTCTTCCTTGGCTACATCTGCTGGGGGGTTGTCCGCCACTTTTTCCTACTCCGAAAAGGCGAGATAGACCCCGCTCCCGAAGATGAGGATGAAAACGAGCCTACGGTGTGAATAAAGGGTGAGGGAATCGGGCTTCTAGACCCTTGTGAACAAAGTAATCCTTATTCGCAGGTTGGGCACAGGGACGCGAAAAGCACATCCCTCCCAATTTCAACACCTTGGGAAACTATCCACGCCCTTCCGAGACTTACGGTTACTACTGTATTTAATTAATCAGGTTATCTATTAATACAGTCCCCCCGGAAGTGGGCATTGATTGGTTGCCACTGACCCCCCACAGCCTCAAATCTGTCTGCATCATGAAGTTCAAGGTAAACCGAAACCATTTTTTTAACGGCCTCTCCAGCGTCACCAACGTCGTAGGCAATCGCGCGACGATGCCGATTTTACAAAACGTCCTCATCGAAGCCGAAGGCGACACGGTCACGCTGACTACAACTAATCTCGATCTTGGAATTTGTTGCCGCATCAAGGCCACCGTGACCTCACCAGGCCGCATCACTTTGCCAGTCAAGAAACTCGTCCCAATTATCCGGTCTCTTTCGGGTGCCGAGACGGTCGTTGAACTGACTGGAAAAGACCGCGTCAAAGTCACGTCGGGAAGTTCCGTGTTCCAAATCGCCGGCTTGCCCGCCGATCAATTCCCACCGATTGCCAGCTTCACGGGTCAACCCACCATTTCAATCGAACAAGAAGACCTCGGTTCCATGCTGCGTAAAGTCAGCTATGCGCAATCAACGGACGAAAATCGCTACATTCTCAACGGCGTCTTTTTTGAATTCGCCGACGGCAAGCTAACGGTTGTCGCGACCGACGGCCGCCGCCTCGCCAAGTGTGAACGTGCTTTGGAAGGCCCCGATAAGCCACTCTCGTTGATTTTACCTGCCCGCACGATCGCGGAATTACAGCGACTGCTCAAGGTGGGCGGCAAGGCACACGTTTCCCACAATGAGCGCCAGGTCGGCTTCACCATCGACATCCCGAAGAACGACGAAGGCCTCGTCGACCGCATCCAGCTCGTCTCCAAGGTCGTTGAAGGCAACTACCCGAACTACCGTCAGGTTATCCCCAAGGAAGCTGGTAGCAAGGTTCGCCTCGAGCGCGAAAAGCTCTTGGACAGCGTCACGCGAGCCGCCCTCATGTGTGATGATCGGAATAACACGATTCGATTATCGGTTTCTAAGAAAAACCAGAATTTAGAAATCAGTGCCAAGTCTGATTCCGGTGATGCCCATGAACCAATCGCAGTGAAGTATGATGGTCCTGACGTGAACATTGCCTTCAACCCGCAGTATGTCGTCGAGCCACTGAAAGCGGTGACCGAAGACGAAATTGATTTTGAATTCAAGGACGACATGTCCCCTGGCGTCATCCGCGGCCTGAAGGAAGACTTCCTCTGTGTCGTGATGCCGCAGCGGATTTCGTAAGGGCTTACAGCCCGGGGTCTTGGTAATCAGGTAACGCCTTAATCGCCGCGAGAATCCGTCGCGATGCTTCCATCGTGCGACCAGCCACGCCTTCACCGGGATCGTAGTCAGCAGGCTGCAACGCCTTACCGAAGCGGACGCGCACGCGGGCCCCGCCGGTGGGGAAGAAAGCCCCGCGCGGCAGGACATCTCTGGCTCCACGGATATGGATAGGCACTACGGGTACGCCCGACTTACAGGCAAGCAAACCAGCACCAGCCTTGGCTTCACCAATGACGCCATCGGCACTCCGCGTCCCTTCCGGGAAAATCATCAGGCCTCGGCCTTGGGCCAGCGCTGCTAAGGCTGATCGAATCGCACCAATATCCGCTTCTCCGCGATCCACTGGAATGCAGTGACAGTAACTTAAGACCGCTCCGAGAACGGGGTTATCGAAGAGTGAACGGCGTGCGATGAAAGAAATCTCTCGCGGTAAGCACGAGCCAATCACGGGCGGGTCGAGCATACTTTGGTGGTTAGACGCAAAGATGCAGGCCCCGTTGGGGACGGTTTCCCAGCCTTCTACTTCGATGGCTGCAAAGACCTCCGCAAAAGCACGGGCACCATGGTACACCGCCTTATAGACGAGGTTCTGCGAGGTGAGAATCATGCGGGGTGAGCCACACTCTGGACCAACGCTTTCACTTGGGCAACCACCTCTACGAGTGGGAGGTGGGTATTATCGATGCGCGTGGCGCCCTCCGGGCAAACCAGCGGGGCTGTAGCGCGGGTCGAATCCAGCAAGTCACGTTGAGCGACCGCATCGGTTTGCCCTTCGGCGGCACGACGTTGAGCGCGGGCGACCGGATCTGCTTGTAGGAAGACGCGAACCTCCGCCTGGGGGAGGACCACAGAACCAATATCGCGGCCTTCCATGATGACGCCAGCAAAGCCCGCGGCTTGGCCGAGTGCCACTTGCGACCGCTGATAGGCTAACAGAAAATTACGGACCGCCGGGAGCGCGGCGAATTTAGAAACCGCCGCGTTGACATCTTCGGAGCGGAGCGAGGCGTCGACAGGTCGGCGACCATCTAGGGTGACGACGGAAGAGATGCCGGAAATTTCCGAACCGAGGCGTAGATGGGCTAAGGCCGGGAGGACCGAAGCAACGTCTTCCGCGCGTGCGCCCGCATCGAGGAGCGCACGGGTGACTGCGCGGTAATGAGCCCCAGTATCCACGTGTAAGAGACCCAGGTCATAAGCAACGACTTTGGCTGTGCTGGATTTTCCGGAAGCGGCGCCGCCATCGACCGCCACGGCAACGAATTTAGTGCGCAGGGCTTCGAGGGCTTGGAAGAATTTAGGAAAGGTTTTGCTCGTGCAGGCGGGGTCTTGAATGGCGATCCAGGGTCGCCCATCGCCCAAGAGGTCATACGAACCCAAGATGCCAAAGCTCATCGCCATGCGATGGTCTTCGTACGTGTGAATCTCGATAAGTCCTTTGGCCGCGGCAGCGCGGAGGGCCGCGCGGTCCGGGTGGATGGTGAGCGTGGAAAGTTTATCGTCGGCGCGGAGCTCCGCCGCGGTTGGCACGACTTTAACCCCGAGGCGTTCCAGTTCCGTCGCCATGGCAAGGACGCGGTCGGTCTCTTGCTTCCGCGTGTGTCCGATGTTGCGGATGGTCGTTGGCGAAGAAGCTAACGGCGCGAGGGCGGCTAGGGTGAGGAAGGTATCGGAGAAATCGTTGAAATCAAAATCGCCGCCGCAGAGGTCGGGCCAGGACTGGACGACTAAGGCCGAACCTTGCGGGGTGAGCGTGGCGCCGCAGTGACCAGCGACCGCTGCGAAAGCGGTGTCCCCTTGGAGCCCGTCCTTCACGTACCCCTGCAGGCGGATGCCCGCGCCTGCGCCCGTGATGGCGGGCAGGGCGATGAAGTAACTGGCGGCGGTAGCGTCCGGCTCGATCGCGTATGTACCTGGTGCCTGGTAAGGGCCGGGCTGCGGGCAGCGCCAGCCACCCTCGGTAGTGCGGACTAAGGGTCGGCCGAATTGGGCGCACATTTTCTCCGTCATCACGACGAAGGGTTCCGAGACCGTGGTGCCCTTCATGCGGACGGAAGCGCCGGGCGATAGTGGGAGGACCATTAACAAGGCCGACAAGAGTTGCGAGGAAGCCGAAGCATCCACGACTAATTCACCCAGGCGTCCCGACGTTTGTAGCGTAAACGGAAAGTGTGTGGCGGGTTGCCCATCCGCGCGTAAGGCGCGGCAGCCTGCGCCTGTGAGGGCTTCCAACAAACCCGCCATGGGCCGGGCGCGCATGGCCTCGTCGCCATCCAGCTCATAGACTCCCAGGGGCGCCAGTGCGAGAAAGGCCGTCAGAAAACGGGCGGCGGTGCCGGCGTTGCCGATATGGAGCTTGGCGTTGGTTTTGGGAATCCGCCCACCTTGTCCGACGATGCGAATAGTCTGCGCGTCTTCATCCGCGGTCACATCGAAACCGAGAGCGAGCAGCGCCGTAATGAGAATCCGGGTGTCGCGGCTAAAGAGCGCACCCGAGAGTACCGTTTCGCCATCAGCGAGAGCGGCGAGCAGGAGGGCGCGATTAGTGATGCTCTTCGATCCGGGTACTTGCGCGACGCCTCGGGCCGGCGTGCGAAAGGGCCGAATCGTTAGGGTAGGGCTCATGCCGGGCGATCCAGGGATTGGCGGAGAACGCGGGCGTCGGCTAAGAGCTGGCGGACTTTTTCGGCGTCACCAGCCTCGAGGGCCTTGCGCAGATGTGCCGTCTGGTCTTCGGCGGCACGGAGGCCGGCGATGACATGGGCGGCATTAGCCAGCAGGATGCCGACCCAAAGGTTTTCTTCGCCAGCGGCGATGCGGGTCGCGTCCTTCAAGCCGGCACCCGCCGTGGTCGGGTCAAACCCAGGCAAGCTCCCCACGGCTAACATTAAGGCCGAAG
>CAITUF010000172.1 GCA_903895475.1 uncultured Opitutia bacterium
ATAAATGCTCCTGCGTTGGGGTGGGTTAGTACTGCGTGCCAACCTAGTTGCCTCTACCGCTCTGCACTCCGTAATCCGAACTCTATAATCGATTCCGCACTCTGCACTCCTCGCTGCCTCCACCTTTCCACCTTTTCAACGGCCTCCAGCCGATTTGCACCTTTGCACCTGCACCCTGCGCTCACTTCCCCTGATGCTTCAGGGCGCTCTTCCGGGCCTTGGCGATTTCTTCCTCGGTCAACGCATAGCCCTGCTTGGCTCCGCCCATCAAGCGGCCAACGGTCGCGGCCTCGGACTTATCGGGGTGGGTTAAAGTCAGGTTATGCCCGAGCTCATGGGCGATGGTGCGGGCCAGCGAGCCGACCTTCATCGGCTCCGCTTCGACCAGCAAGGCTTTCACCGGCGGCTTCTCACCGCGCGAGGCCTTATCTGTCCAAACACCAATGACCGCCTGATTGCCACCCAGGTTAGCATAACCCTGATAGGTCGCCCCGATGTAGGGCAGCAGATAGACATTCAAGGCCGTTGGCTGACGTTGCGCTGGGTCGAGAAGTTTACCGATGGCCGCCGTGCGGCCAGAGCCCTCACCCTCTTCTTCGCCGCGCTTGGAGTTCTCCACCACCGCCAAGAGCTCTGGGAAATCCTTCGGCTTCAGCAGCGCTTCTGGCTGGGCGCGCTCCACCACGAACTGGATGCCCGCGGGCTTCCAGATACGATTCACCTCCACGAGCACCGGACCCGTGAGCTCTTCGGGCTTCACCCAATTCTCCATCACCTGACCCTTGACGGTCATCGTAGCCCCTTGCGTCAGGTGAAAACGAATCGGCAGCGTTATGATCGGCTCCGCCGCGGAAACACCGAGGCCGAGCAACAGCATGTATGCAGAGGGGAGCCACTTCATTCCCTCACCTTACCCTCCCCCGCCCCGCCTGCAATCCTCAGGTAGGCACAGCACCGCGTGCTGTCCTAAGGCCTTCAGGACGAGATGACGGCGAACCCTGCCCCGCGTAGCAAGCTGGCGACCTTGGCTTCCCGTACCTTGGGGTCGCTCAGCTGACGTCGGCTTAGCCGGGCGATCTGCTTGCGAATAGCCGGCGATACACCGCGCCCGAAATCCGCTTCACCTTCATCCAGCCGCACTGGGCGAGATTTGTACTTACGAATCCAGCCATGACCGGCCTTGATGCCATTAAGATGCTGCTGATAGCGGGCCTCAAACGGACGAGAAGTCTGTCCAATGTAATAGACCTTCAGCTTGGTGATGGCCTGGGGGTTCTTCTCCTGCACCGACTTGCGATCGCCCGGCTTAAAGCCGTCAAGCCCCACCAACAGTACCGCATAGACGATGCTACCGGGTGCCTCATTCTTACGATCTTCAATAGTCTCCATCCCCACACCCTGCCCAATTCCCAGCCACCCGCAACTCAAAGGCAGGGAGTCGTCGGCATAAGCGTCCGCATCTCAACCCTCACGGCGCAGCATCCGCTGGATTAGGCTCCACGATGACAACGCGGCACTTCCGGCCGAGGCTGACGAGGACGCTTTGCAGGGCAGCGAGGGTCGCATAGTCAGGCGCAGTGGCGGCCACGTAAGTATCATCGCCCGGCTGGGAGCCGTCGTGAAATTCAATGCCCCCTATATTACTGTAATCACCCGAATCGACCGCGTCGCTCTTCGCCTCAAGCGCATCGAAGACATCACGTAGATAGGGTACCGCCTTCGCACCTGGGCAGCTGCGACGATACCAGTCGAACTCGTGACTCTCTTGGCGGCGTTGGCGCTCGGAGCTATGCTCACTCTCCCAGTCGTCGCGGGCTTCTTGGACGCGTTCCTCGAATTCTTCTTCGGACTCTTCCTCATCCTGCTCGAACTCCGAGTCATCGAACTCTTCGGCGTCCTCGTCGTCGAAGTCCGGCACCTCGTCATAGACCGTACCGTTAAGGCAGAGTTCGAAGTGGTCACTCGCCCAGAAGGCGCGGATCTGGTCGCCCTTAGCACTGACCTTCTCGCCGGGTAGGGCCGGCAGGAGCTTCCCAGCCGAGGCCGCCTTCGTCTCTTCGACTAGTTTGAACCAGTCTGCGGTAAAAAGGGCGATGCCGCCCAGCGTGAGGGATTTGAGGAATTCGCGTCGATCGTAACTCATAGTTCACTCATTCTACTATACCTATACGCTCTGTCTAGAGTGCTGGTTGTCATAGAGTGGCATAGGCGCGAAGCGCCGAGGACTGAGTCGATGACTGCATAGAGGGCTGGATGGATATACCCGCACCTGCACCCGACCCTGCGTAACTGAACCTGATACCCGATCGCCGAGACCTGAAAACGACTCCCCCCAGCCAATCATCCGGTCTCCGGTTTCCCTTTAGCTTAATCACTTCCCGCCACCTGCCACCCGGGACCTAAGCAAGCCTCCCACCTTTGCACCTTTGCACAGGCCGCAGGCCGGTTTGCACTTTTGCACCCTCACCGCCCCGCCCCCTTCCCACCCACCCATTTGCACTTTGGGCCTTCCCCTTTAGCCTGCCCCCTATGCCCAAGCCCGACAAGAACGACATCGAGCGACTGAGTCGCGGGGAGTCGACCCGGGGGAGGATCGGCAATCGCGGGGTCGGGCATCGGCTGACCCAGAAGGAGCGGATTCTCTTCGAGGCGGCGAAGCGTAACGGCTTCCTGAAGATACCCGTCACCGGCATCCGTAAAAACGTCCTCAACGTCTACCGCCTCTGGTGCCAAGCCACCGACCGCGACTTCATCACCCGCTAGGCATAATGGGGTCAGACCTGACTTTGGGGCACGCTGCATTTTCCGAAGCACGCCGTCTGACCGAAGAGAGCCTTCTGGCCGGTCGGCATAAAGGCTTGGCAACACGCAGTTCAAATAAATGCTGAGGCCATGACGGCATCATCCGGAACCGGCCGCGCAGTCGCTTCCGTCCTTGGAATCGCCATGGTCGGGGTGATCCTGTCCTGGCTGATCTCCACCCTAGCCGCCATGGGCTGCCTCGACAAGACGGTGGCAGCCTGGGCTCATACGGTCGTAGCTTTGACAGTATTAGGATTCCTCGCCCTCCGTTACGACCAAAGCGATCGCCCGGTCGTCCGGATCCTGACGGCTTTGACCATCGTGCTCACCGGATGGTACAGCCTGGTCGCCATGACCTTCTGCTGGTTCGACACTTGGCAGCATCAGCCAAACCCGCCGCCGGAGGCCTTCTCGGATGGCGCCGCCCTCACCGGCGTCGTGATGGCCGGCTGGTTGCCGCCGTTGACGGCTTTCCTGACCTGCCGTTTCCTCGTTTTTATACGCCGCCGCTTCGTCGCAGCTCGCGCGAAACATTAGGGTCTGAGCCTGACATGCCTGCTGCTCAGCGGCCGGACATCTCCGCCCGACGCATGGGCATGGCGTCGATCAAGGCGAAGAGCGTGGGGACATCCACCGGCTCACCTCGGTCGAGCTTCACCCCGCCGTCCTTGCCGACCAGACGGACGCGGAAAGCCTGCGCCGTCTGGGTCACGACCTGCACGTGCCTTTCCTCCAGACCCGCCGAGGCCGCCGCCAGCGCCGCCCTCTGCCGACGATATGCGTCCGCGTCCCGCGAGGGCGTGTCGATGACCAGGACGCGGTACCGCCACTGGTGAGCCGGCAGGTCGGGGAGCGCTGTTTCCGGCGACGTCGAACCACCCGCGCAGCCCGTGGCCAGACAAGCCGCCAGCCACGTTACGCCTGACTGCAACAGCATGCGCATAAGGTGAACATACGGAGGATTGAGCCTTTGCAAGCGGCCCGGCTTCTCCCTCGTATCCTCTGGCCGACAAGCCCTCCAGTCCTCGCTATCGTCCCCGTGTCACCATGTCACCGTGCCCACGCGTCCCCTGCGGCCATCAGGCCACCGCAACGTAATCCACCACCAGGACCTTATCGAGGACGCCGCCGAGGAGGGCGACGAATTCTTGGTGGGCGGGCTCGTGGAGGTACTGCTTCTCGAGGACTTCCTTCGACGCGAACGTGACGGTGAAGATATGGGTGAAGCCCTGGTCGAGGCCTTCCGGGCTCACGTTGATCCCGCATTCAAACGCCTGGATTGCCTGCAGCTTGCCCGGTAGCGCCCTGAACGCATCGACGATGCCTTGCACCTTCGCGGCCGGAGCGTCGTCCTTGAACTTGAACATCACGATGTGGCGGTAGGAACTCATAACCCCTAGCGAGGCCCAGACCCACGCGGCCGTCAAGCGTGGGCCGATGGACCCAGCGTCGACCGGGAAGTGCTGCGGCCCTTGGCCTCACATACTTTCCGGTTCCCCTTTTCGGAAGATGACTCGTTGGCTGGTTGATTCGTTGAATGGAGGTTGTGCGACTACCTCGGGTAGGGGCTGCATGCGACAAATACACCCATTAGGAATTCAGACCTGGCGGACGCCACTCGGAGGGACAATGTAAGTATTTGCCGCTCGGTAGCCTGATGCGATTAGGTAGCCGATGGGAACGATAGGCGGCTGAGTTCAGCGTGAACGAAGCGGGCGCCTCCCGACTCAGTTCTTTACTCGCCCGACCGCGCGGAAAAGCAAAGCGCAGTCCGATTCGCGGATACATCTCTCGAAACACCTTCACCGCAGGCAGGTAGTCGGCATCCCCGGAAATAATCACTGCCTCATCCATGTCTCCGAGGCTCGCTTCTCGCAGCAAGGCCATCGCGAGGGC
>CAITUF010000173.1 GCA_903895475.1 uncultured Opitutia bacterium
GCTTGATGGCTACGTCGGATCGGCGGCCACGGGCGAGGATGCCACCGGCCATGGAAAGGGCCTTGCCCAGGGTTAGGTTTTCTTCGGGCGGAATATTCACGGGGCCAGGCTTACCGACGTACCCGGAAACATAGACGCGGCGTTCGGCGTAATTGACGATCGTGATGACGACCTGCGGCTCCTTAAAGTAACGGCGAAAGCGCTTCGTGATTTCCGCCTGGGCTTCCGTAATCGTCAGGCCCGCAATCGGAACCAAGTCCTTCAGGAAGGGGATGTCGATCGTGCCATCGGGATTGATGCGACGCTCGATAAGGGTGTCGGCTTCATTGATGACGCCGACGCGAATGAAGTCGCGTGCCCGCAGGCAATAGCTGGACTTCGTGGATACTTCGGTCGGCTTGGCGGGCTCAGCTGTTTTGGCGGGCTCTTCGGCCCGCGGCTTGCCGACCTGCAGGGTCTCTTCCTTTTCCGCGGCAAAGAGCGGAACGGCAGCGAGGACCAAGAGGACCAAGAGCCTGCTGAAAGTTAATCCGTGGGACATGGGGGAAAGATGCATGAAAAAGGGCGGTCGGTCAATCAGACCGTCCGCCCTTATGCTGGCCATGAGGCTTTCGCCTTAGTAGCGGAAAGCAGCCGAGAGCGTGAAGGTGTTGGCCTTGAAGTTAGCCGAAGGGGCCGCCGGAATCTTCGAGTCCGTCAGGTTGTACCCGGCTTGGAGGCTGAGGTGCGAGTTATACTTATAGTCCGCGCCCAAGGTGTAGACCATGGTATCGACCCCAGTCGTGCCAGAGAGCACATCGCTCTTGGTGACCGACAGGTTAAGCGTCAGGTCGGTGGCCGCGTTGAAGTTCGCACCATAGGTGTAGTTCTTGGAAGCGGTGACGCCGCCGGCGGAAGAAGCGGTCGTATCGCGAGAGAAGGTCAGCGTCTGCGTGATCATCTCAGTGAGCGTGTGCGAGAGGGTCACCGAATAGGAAGGGTCGCTCGAGCTGGCCTGAGCGTCGGTCTTGGAGACGGCGTAACCCACCTTTGCGGTGACGTTAAGCTTACCGGACTCCGTCGCTTGGCCCTTGGCGGTGAGGCCGTAGAAGTCCTTCACGAGCTGCTGGCCTGGCAATGGAGTGGGGCGAACGGTGGTGCCGGCTGGAGGATTAGCCGTACCATCGCCTGGTTGGGAGAAGTAAGGAGCGGCGGCGTAATCCGTGACATCGTGCTGGAACTTGAAGCCGTAGGTGATTTTTTCGCCGGGAGACTGATAATCCACGCTGACCGGGATACTCTTGGTGTTCAGCTCCGTCAGGGTATTCGTGTTGTTGTTGATGGTGTCCCAGAGCGGATTGACCGTCTTGGTGGCATAGGCTAGGTCGGTCGTGTCGCTGAAAGGGAAGCGCAGCTTCGTTGGGTTCAGGTAGTGGTTATAGGTGTTAATGAAACCGACGTTAACCTTCGTGCGTTCGGTCAACTGGTAACCGACATCGAGGTTGTGGCTGTAGTTGGACTGACGAACCAAAGTCGCACCGAGGAGGACGCTGTTGACGCCTTGGGCAGCCAGTTCGTCGTTACGGGCGGTGACGCGGTAGGATGAGTCGAGCGTAACAGTCAAAGGGCCGCCCGGAGCGTAACGCAGGTTGCCGCTGAGGTTATCACGAGAGTCCTCGAGGGAAGCTAAGCTGGACTTATTGAAGTAAACGTAACCGCGCTTGGCGGAGAGAGTCAGTGCGATCGGGGAGTCCTTGCCGTACTCAAGCGTCAGGCCCGGCGTCACGGTCCAGGAGGTCGAAGCGGTCTTCGTGGCCGAAGAATAAAGGTTGTCCGTGACTTCCAAAGCGACGGCGGAGTCGAAGAGGATATCGAGGTCATCACCGACCTGAATCAATGGAGACGTCGGGAAGAGATTAGCGGCGTACGCAGAAACGGACGTGGAGAGAAGCGCAGCGGCAACAAGGAAGCGGACCTTAGGCATAGGGATAACGGGGAGTAGGCTTTAAAATAAGCCCAACCCAAGCGATGCATCAACCCCCAAACTAGCCCCCGATGTTCCAAATGAGCAAAATACAACCCCACCTCCCTTGAGGGCGGTGAGGTTATATAAGTACTTAACCTATAGGTATTTATACCTAATTATTCGCTAGCGGACTCGGCCGTGGGGCTGACCTTGATGCGACGATACAGGGGCAGGCCCGTACCAGCAGGAACCAAGTGACCCATGATGACGTTCTCCTTAAAGCCCGTCAGCATGTCGCGCTTGGCCATCGTAGCAGCATCGGTGAGGACGCGGGTCGTTTCTTGGAAGGAAGCGGCCGAGATGAAGGATTCAGTCTCCAAGGAAGCCTTGGTGATGCCCAAGAGGATCGGCTCGTACTCGGCGATTTGGCCACCGCGCTCGTGGATGGAGCGGTTGACTTCAGCCAAGGTGGTACGGTCGACCTGTTCGCCCCAGAGGTAATCGGAGTCACCGGGCTCGGAGATGCGGACCTTACGGAGCATACGCGAGACGATGATTTCGATGTGCTTGTCGTTAATGACAACGCCCTGCGAGCGGTACACCTTTTGAATTTCAGTGATGAGGTAGTCCTGCACGCGGGACTGGCCCAGGATGTCGAGAATGTCGTGTGGGTCGACGGCACCTTCGGTCAGGCACTGGCCCTGCTTCACCTTTTCGCCAGCGGCGACGATGATGTGCTTACCGTGCGGGATAAGGTGCTCCTCTTCGCGACCGATAGAATCCTTAATCACGAGGCGCTTCTTGCCGCGAATCGAGGGCTGGAATTCAACTTCCCCATCGATCTTGGCAATTTCAGCGGCGTCCTTCGGCGGACGGGCTTCGAAGAGCTCGGAAATACGCGGGAGACCGGCGGTGATGTCCTGCGTTTTGGCAGCCTGGCGAGGAATCTTGGCGAGTTCGCTACCCTGAGCAACAACGTCACCTTCGTCCACGAGGACGCGGGCGCCGGCCGGGATGGAGAACGTACCGAGGTTCGCACCCTGCGCGTCAACAATCTGAATCTGGGGGTTCTGTTCGTCGGAGTGCTCGATGACGGACTTGTAGAACGCGTTATTGGAAGGGTCGCGCTCTTCGTTGTAAGTCACGCCCGAGATCATATCCAAGAGACGGATGCGGCCCGCGCTGTTCGCGAGAATCGAAGTGTTGTTCGGATCCCACGCAGCGATGAGCTCGTCCTTCTTCACGTTCTTACCGTCCTTCACGTTGATGACCGTACCGGCGAGGATACGGTATTCTTCGAGCGACTGATTAGCTTCGTTAAGGACGCGGATGGAGCCCGTGCCGTTGACGGCGACGAAGGCATCCTTCAGCTCGACGGTATTGAGGTCGATGAACTGGACGCGGCCGGCGTTCTTGGCCTTGATTTCAGGGGTCTTGAGCTGAGCGACGCCACCGATGTGGAACGTACGCATGGTCAGCTGCGTACCAGGCTCGCCAATCGACTGGGCAGCGATGATACCGACGGCCGTACCGCGTTCCACGATGCGACCCGTGGAAGGATCGAGGCCGTAGGACTTCGGCGGGATGGCGTTCACCTTCATGTGGGTGAGCGGGGAGAGCACCTTGACGCGGTCGAGGCCAGCCTTCTCAATCTGCTTGGCAATGTCTTCGGTAATCAATTCGCCCGAACGGACGATGATTTCGGAAGGATTGAGCGGATTGAAGACGTCATCGGACGGGCAACGACCCACGATACGGTCAGCCAGCGGGACAAGGATTTCGTCACCATCGTAGATGGTATTCTTCCAGACACCATTCGGCATCCGGACGGCCACGCGATCCACGCCAGCGTCACGCAACTTGGCAACCAGCTCCTCGGTGAGGGCCGTTTCGGCCTTGGCGAGCGGCTTCACTGCACCAGAAGGATTGGCGACATCAAGGGAGAGGTGACGGCCGATAGAAGCGTCACCGAGCGTGATGACTTCGGTGCCAGAGCTCAGGTTATGGTCGTCGGTGACGATCACATCCATAGCCACATCACACAACTTACGCGTCATGTAACCAGCGTCAGCGGTCTTCAGCGCCGTGTCGGACAGACCCTTACGGGCGCCGTGCGTCGAGATGAAGTACTCGAGGACCGAGAGGCCTTCGCGAAACGAAGATAGGATCGGGCGTTCGATGATTTCGCCGGAAGGCTTGGCCATAAGACCACGCGCACCGCAAAGCTGCTTCACCTGGGCCTTATTACCACGGGCGCCGGAATCCATCATGGCGTACACCGGGTTGATGATCATGCGGTGGGAGTTGCGCGGGTCGCCCTTCCGGACGCCAGCCACCTTCGCAGATTCGGAGAGGGTGTTGTAAACCGACTGAGCAATCGTGTTCGTCGCACCAGACCAGGTATCAACGACCTTATTACGACGTTCGTCGTTGGTAATCGTACCGGCTTCGTTCTGGCGCTGGAACTCGCGAACCTTCGCGGTCGCCTGCTTGACGACATCGTCCTTCTCCTTCGGGTAAATCATGTCGCTCACGCCGATCGAGATGCCGGCGCGGGTCGCAATGCGGAAGCCCGTGTCCTTAAGGGCGTCCAAGACCGGGATGGAGGCCTCGCGGCCCACCGACTTGTACGTCTTTAAGATGAGGTCACCCAGCTGGCCCTTCTTCACGGTCTCGTTGAAGAAGCCGAGTTCGATTGGCCAGATGGTATTGAAGATGATGCGACCAAGCGTCGTCACGATCGTGCGCGAGGTCTTGTCACCATGGACAGTGTCGCGACCGAAGTCAGGGTTGGCATAGCGCACCCAGTCATGGAAGTGCAGCGCACCTTCGGCTTCAGCGTAATTAGCCTCGTCCACGGAACCAATCACCGGGAGGTGGGTCGCGGCTACGGGCTTATTCGCGGGCTCAAGGGTGAGGTAGTATGCACCGAGCACGATATCCTGCGACGGCGTGAGAATCGGCTTACCGCTCGAGGGCGAGAAGATGTTGTTCGTAGACATCATCAGGAGCTTACACTCCATGATAGCTTCCAGGGAAAGCGGGACGTGGACGGCCATTTGGTCACCGTCGAAGTCCGCGTTATAAGCGGTACAGACGAGCGGGTGCAGACGGATAGCGTCACCTTCGATAAGGACCGGCTCGAAAGCCTGAATCGAGAGACGGTGAAGCGTCGGGGCGCGGTTAAGGAAGACCGGGTGGCCACGGGTGACTTCTTCCAAGATGTCCCAAACTTCGGGCTTTTTCTGCTCGATGTGCTTACGAGCGCCGCGCACGGTGTGGGCGAGACCAAGGTCCTTCAGGCGACGGATGATAAACGGCTCAAAGAGAACGAGGGCCATCTTCTTCGGGAGACCGCACTGGTTGAGCTTAAGCTCTGGACCGATGACGATGACCGAACGACCCGAGTAGTCGACGCGCTTACCGAGTAAGTTCTGACGGAAGCGACCATGCTTACCCTTCAGCATATCGCTGATGGACTTGAGCTGACGATCGCGATCCTTGACGGGCTTGCCGTGACGACCGTTGTCGAGGAGCGCGTCCACCGCTTCCTGGAGCATACGCATTTCATTGTGGATGATGACGTCGGGCGTCTTCATCTGGATGAGCTGCTTGAGGCGGTTGTTGCGATTGATGACGCGACGGTAGAGGTCGTTCAAGTCGGAGGTCGCAAAGCGACCACCTTCGAGGGGCACGAGCGGACGGAGGTCCGGCGGGATCACCGGGAGAATCGTCAGAATCATGTGCTCAGGGCGCTTCCCAGAAGCCAGGAAGCCCTGGATAATCTTCATGCGGCGAGCGACCTTCTTCTTGATCTGCTTAGAGCGAGTGGAGCGGAGCTGATCGCGGAGCTGTTCCACGGTCGAGGCGAGATCCATCTTTTTCAGGAGTTGCTGGAGGGCTTCGGCCCCCATGCGAGCCTTGAAAGCGTCTGGGCCATGCTGTTCGACGGCACGGCGGTAGCTTTCCTCGTCGAGGAGTTCCTTTTCCAGCATGCCGGTCTGGCCAGGGTCAACGACCAGATACTTCTGGTAGTAGATGACTTGTTCGAGCTGTCGGGTCGTCATGTCGAGCATCAGCGACAGACGGCTGGGCATGCTCTTCAGGAACCAGATGTGGGACACCGGAATAGCCATCCGGATGTAGCCCATGCGTTCGCGACGAACGCGGGAAACGGTGACTTCGACGCCACACTTATCGCAAACGACGTCCTTGTACTTTACCTTCTTGTACTTACCGCAGTAGCACTCGTAGTCGCGCACGGGACCGAAGATGCGCTGACAGAAGAGGCCGTTGGGCTCGGGCTTGAAGGAACGGTAGTTGATGGTCTCAGGGCTCTTAACTTCCTTGAGGCCCTTGACCTTGCGATTGCCGTGTTCGTCGACTTCGTCGAGGAACTGTTCGCCAGTCCAAGCAACGATTTCCTCGGGTGAGGCAATCGAGATGGACACGAAGTCGAAGGACTGTTCCTTGGCTTCGTTGGGCGTGAACTCGGGGGTATGCTCCGGATGAATCATGTCTGTAAGGATTTAGTCGTGGTTCGCGGGGCGGATTAGCTGCGTTCAGGCGAGGTGGTGGAGCCGAGGCGGACATCCAAGCAGAGGGCCTGCATTTCCTTCATCAGAACGTTGAAGGACTGCGGGGTACCGCTGACGAGGGTGTTGTCGCCCTTGACGAGCTGTTCGTAGATCTTGGTGCGGCCGGCGACGTCGTCGGACTTGACCGTCAGAAGTTCCTGGAGCGTGTAGGCGGCCCCGTAAGCTTCGAGTGCCCAAACTTCCATTTCGCCGAAGCGCTGGCCGCCGTACTGGGCCTTGCCGCCGAGCGGCTGCTGGGTGATGAGGCTGTAAGGACCGGTGGCGCGGGCGTGGATCTTGTCAGCGACCAAGTGGTTCAACTTCATCATATAGATGTAGCCGACAACGACGTCTTGGTCGAAAGCTTCACCATTGTGACCGTTGGTGAGCATGGCCTTACCAGTTTCGGGCAGGCCCGCCTGCTTGAGGTATTCGCGGATCTTCTGTTCAGGGATACCGTCGAAGATCGGGGTGGCGACCTTGAGGCCGAGTTTGGAACAAGCCCAACCGAGGTGCGTCTCGAGAACCTGGCCGACATTCATACGCGAAGGAACGCCGAGCGGGTTAAGGCAGATGTCGACCGGGGTACCATCCGCGAGGAACGGCATGTCTTCGACCGGAACAATACGGGCGACGACGCCCTTATTGCCGTGTCGACCGGCCATCTTGTCACCGACCTGAATCTTACGCTTGGTGGCGATATAGACCTTAACGTTCTTGATGGCGCCGCCCTCGTCGATGCCCTGTTCGATGGCTTCAACCTTACGGGCGCGCTCTTGCTCGAGTTCGTCGAAACGGCGATGGTAGCCGTCGACAATCTGGCGAATCTTCTGCTTCACTGGCGAGTCGTTCATCTCGATGGTGCGAGAGACGGAGGCCAAGCGACGGAGCAGCGTCTTGGTGATCTTGCGGTTGGCCGGGATGATGGCTTCGCCGGTTTCAGAATTCTTGACGTCCAGCGGGATCTTTTCGCCGAGGAGGATGTTCGAGAGTGACTCCGTCATTTCCTCGCGGAGGCGGGAATCGGCGGTGCGATACTCTTCGTTAACCTTCTTGAGGGCGCGACGCTGGTCGTTCGGGGAGAGGCGGCCGTCATCCTTATCGGTACGGGAAGAAACCTTCACGTCCATGATGATTCCAGAGATACCGGAAGGCACGCGGAGGGAGGTGTCCTTCACGTCGCGGGCTTTTTCGCCGAAGATGGCGCGGAGGAGCTTTTCTTCGGGAGCGAGGTCGCCTTCGGACTTCGGGGTGATCTTACCGACGAGGATATCGTCCGGCTTGACCTCGGCACCGATGCGAATGACGCCGTCACGGTTCAGATTGCGGAGCGCTTCCTCACCGAGGTTCGGAATATCACGCGTGATTTGTTCTGGCCCAAGCTTGGTATCGCGGGCGGTGACTTCAAACTCTTCGATGTGAATCGAGGTGAACACGTCATCCTTAAGCATACGCTCGGAGAGGAGGATCGCGTCTTCGAAGTTGTAACCATTCCAAGGCATGAAGCCGACGAGGACATTGCGTCCGAGGGCGAGTTCGCCCTTATCGGTCGCAGCGCCATCAGCGATGATGTCGCCCGCCTTCACCTTATCGCCTCGACGAACCAGCGGACGCTGATTGAAGCAGGTCGAGGAATTGGTCTTCAGGAACTTGCGGAGGTCGTAGACGTAAACGCCCTTGGCTGGCTCGCTCTTGAACTTCTTATTCTCAAGGGAGTTGGCAGGCACTTCGCCATCCTTCGTCACGATGATGCGACGGGCGTCGGCGGCGGCCACGATGCCGGGGCCTTCGGAGACGACGACGGTCTTCGAGTCGATAGCCACGCGGCGTTCGAGACCCGTACCGACATAAGGAGCTTCGGTAATAACGAGCGGCACGCCTTGGCGCTGCATGTTAGAACCCATGAGTGCGCGATTCGCGTCGTCATGCTCCAGGAAGGGGATGAGGGCGGCAGCGACCGAGACGACCTGCTGCGGGGAGACGTCCATGTAGTCGACGTCTTCTGGGTCGACTTCGAGAATGTCATCGCGCGAACGGACGGTGACCTTGCCCTTGAGGCGGCTGGAATCGTCGAGTTCAGAATTAGCCTGCGCGACCTTAAACTTTTCTTCTTGGTCGGCCGTCATAAACTCAACCTTATCGGTAACCTTACCGCGCACGACCTTACGGTACGGAGCTTCGATAAAGCCGAACTCGTTAATGCGCGAGTAGGTCGAGAGAGAGTTGATCAGACCGATATTCGGACCTTCAGGGGTCTCGATTGGGCAGATGCGGCCGTAGTGCGAAGGATGGACGTCGCGGACTTCGAAGCCGGCACGGTCGCGGTTAAGACCACCAGGCCCGAGGGCCGACAGACGACGCTTGTGCGTCAACTCGGCGAGCGGGTTGATTTGGTCCATCAACTGGGACAGCTGGCTACGGGCAAAGAATTCGCGAATCGAGTTACCGAAGGGCTTCGGGTTAACCAGCTTCTGCGGGGTGATGGAGTCGACGCTCTGGTCGTACTCGTTAATGCGGGCCTTAATGGTCTTGATGACGTTCTTCAGACCGGCGCGGCACTGGTTAGCAAGGAGTTCGCCGACATTACGAACGCGGCGGCTGCCGAGGTGATCGATGTCGTCGCTCTTGGCTTCGGACGAACGCTGGCGGCAGAGGAGCTTGGTGGCTTCCACGATATCCTCAGGGGTAATCGTGCGGGTATCGAGGGAGACATCGAGGCCCAGCTTCTGGTTAAGTTTGTAACGGCCGACGCGACCCAGGTCGTAACGGAGCGCATCCTGGAAGAGGCGCTGCATGTGTGCACGGGCGCTCTTGACGTTGACGGGTTCACCGGGGCGAAGTTTGCGGAAGATTTCCTTGAGGGCTTCCTCTTCGTTACGGACGGCACCGATGTCCTTACGGAGGGAAAGGATGACAGCGCCTTCGTCGAAGCTCGTGTCGAACACGCCAAACTTCTGCTTCGGCAGTTGCTTGTGGATCTCCTTAAGCGTTTCGCGGGAAAGCTTGTCGTACTGCTTGGCAACGACCTTACCGGTCTCAACGTCAACAATCGGGTCCGCGTAAACGAGGTGGGCGAGTTCTTCGGGCTCGAGATCGAGGGCCGCCTTAGCGGTCAGGTCGCGGGACTTATAGAAGAGGCCAAGGATATCCTTGTCGTCCTTGTAACCAAACGCACGCAGCAAGGTGGTGACAAGGAACTTGCGACGACGGCGACGACGGTCGAGGTAGACCCAGAGGAGGTCGTTCTGGTCGAACTGGACTTCAATCCAGGTGCCACGGTCAGGGATGATGCGGAAAGCATGGAGCGTCTTGCCGCTCGTGTGGGCCGACTCTTCGAAGCAGATGCCGGGGCTGCGGTGCAGCTGGGAGACCACGACGCGCTCGGCGCCGTTGACGATGAAGGAACCACGATCGGTAATCATGGGGACTTCGCCCATGAGGATTTCATCGTCCTTGAAAGCGCCCTTTTCGCGGAGGCGAAGTTTGAGCATCACGGAGATCGCGAAAGTCGTGCCTTCGCGGATACACTCGAGCTCGGTGGACTTAGGGAGAAC
>CAITUF010000174.1 GCA_903895475.1 uncultured Opitutia bacterium
TGGCAGAAGCCCCTTCAGAACTAAACAAACCCCAAAATGAAAAAAATAACTCTGCTGTTTTGCCTTCGCCGCCAATAGCATCAGTAGAAGATGAACTTGTAAATCAAGAGCCTATAATTGAACTTGGAGATCGTATTCGTCAGCAAAACCATTGCAACAGCGGTGGGTTTTGGGTGTCTTAAACGGACCCCCATGAATACTCCCGAAACCAACAACCGTCGCGACTTCCTGAAGCTCAGTGCCCTCGCTGGCCTCAGTTTAGGCTTTGGTGCAATCCCGACCGCCGAGGCGGCGCCAGACCCCAAGAACCTGAAGCTCCAAGGGCATGACGAAATCGGTGTCACGCGCCCCCGCCCCGCCGGTAATAAGCCCGTGTGGGACCTCCAGACCAAGCCCCTCCAGAAGGTACGTTGCGCGTTCATCGGCCTTTCCCGGGGATCGACCCACCTTAACTCCGCGCTGAACATCGACTTCGCCGAAGTCGTCGCCGTCTGCGATATCAATCAGAACCGGGCCAAGGGCGCCGCGGCCAAGGTCAAGGCCGTCACCGGCAAGGAACCCGCCATCTACATGGAGAACGAAGACTCCTGGGAACAGATGGTCGCCCGCGACGACATCGACGTGGTCTATATTGCGACCCCTTGGGAATGGCACGTGCCGATGGCCGTCAAAGCCATGGAATGCGGCAAGCACGCGTACATCGAGGTCTCTGCCGCAGTCTCCGTCGACGAGTGCTGGAAGTTGGTCGACACATCCGAGAAGACCCAGCGCCATTGCGCAATCATCGAAAACTGCTGCTACGGCGACGAAGAACTCTTCGTGCTCAATATGGCCCGCCAAGGCTTCTTTGGCGAACTCAAGCACGCCGAGTGCGCTTACATTCACGACCTGTCGCAGGGCGTCCTCTGGCAGCTTGGCAGCGAAGGTGGCTGGCGCCGTAATTACCATACGTTCATGGACGGCAACCTCTACCCCACCCACGGCCTCGGCCCGGTCGCGCAGTACCTAAACATCGGCCGCGGGGACGCGTTCAAGTTCGTGGTCTCGGTCTCGTCGCCTGAATTCAACCTCACGCAGTACCGCGACGCCAAGAACCCCAACGGCGGTAAGCACAAGGACGAGAAATACGTCTGCGGCGATATGAACACCTCCATCATTAAGACCCAGCTCGGCCGGACGATTATGATCCAGCACGACGTGGTCAGCCCCCGCCCCTACTCGCGCATCAACGCGCTCAGCGGCTCGCAGGCGACGTTCTTCGGCTACCCCGGCCGCCTCGCCGTCAACCCCGCCAACCCGCATCCCTCGATCAAGGGTATGAAGCTCAGCTCCCACAGTTGGCTCCAGGATGAAAAGCTCGCTGCGTTCATGAAGGCCAACGCCCACCCGCTCATCAAGAAGGTCGGTGAATCCGCCAAGAAGGTCGGTGGTCACGGCGGCATGGACCACGTGATGAACTTCCGCATGCTCGATTGCCTACGCCAAGGCATCACCCCAGACATGACCGTCTACGATGCGGCCGATTGGTCTTCGATTCTCGAGATCTCCGTTCGCTCCGTGAAGGACGGTTCGATGCCGATCCAGTGCCCCGACTTCACCCGCGGCGGCTGGAAGACCATCAAGCCGCTCGGCATCGTCTCCTAACTGAGGCGCCCAGAGTTCCCCACGAGACCCGGCCACTTGGCCGGGTCTTTTGTTTAAGAGCCAAGCCTGATATGTGAAGTGGTCTTGCCTGCCCTTCGTCGGTGCGAAAGACTCTCCGCATGGCTTCACCTGCCGACCTTGCGTCCTGGACCGCCGGTCTTGTCACCCGCTCGGGCGAAGAGACCGAACGGGCCGCCGAGGCGTTTGCAGCCCTCTTGCCGCCTGATACAGTGCTCACCCTCCAAGGCGACCTCGGTACGGGCAAGACGACCTTCGTACGCGGTCTGGTGCGCGGCCTAGGGGTCACGGGTGACATCACCAGCCCCTCCTTCGCCCTGCTCAACGTCCACGAGGGCAGTCGCCAGGTCTTCCACGTCGACGCCTACCGACTGAAGTCCGGTGCCGGGCTCGATGACCTTATGATTTGGGACGTGGCCCGTTCCCCTTGGAATGTGCTCGTGGAATGGCCCGAACGCGTGGCCACCCACCTCCCCCGCGGGCTCTGGAAACTAAAGACCTCCATCCTTGCGGATGGAGGTCATCGTTACGAATTAACGCTGCCGGGCTAACCCGACGGCTTACTTGTCGAAGCGCTTGCGCTCGTTTTCCGTGAGGTAACGCTTACGCATGCGGATGAAGTTCGGGGTGATCTCGACCA
>CAITUF010000175.1 GCA_903895475.1 uncultured Opitutia bacterium
CCGAGGTAGTCGATAGACTGGTCCCAAATCTCTACGGCCAGCGGGTCTTTCTGGGTCAGAGCCTGGAAAAGGTGATGTGTCGTGACCTGCTCGATACTGCCGGCGAAACCCGTGATACTCGAGGCCCGGCCAGCCGACAGGGCTTCGCGCGTGCGGCGGGCGATGGCTGTGCCGGAAGCGTAGGCCTCCCAGCAGCCGAGGTTACCACATCCACAGCGCGGGCCATCCATGGTCAGCGGAATATGGCCGAGCTCGGCCGCATTGCCGTTGGAACCACGCATCAGGCGGCCATCGATCACGGCACCGCCACCGATACCCGTAGAGATAGTGATATAAATGACGTTCTTCTTCCCCTTGCCCGCACCGAAAAGGTATTCGCCGAGCGCCGCGGCGTTGCAGTCGTTATCGATACGGGCGGGGAGACCCCCGAAAGACTTGCTCAGTTCACCTTCAATCGGGTAACCGGTCCAACCCGGCAGGTTAGGCGAACCATCCACGCAACCGCGGGCCGTATCCAACGGTCCCGGAGAAGCGATGCCGATGGCACAAAGGTCGGAAGGCTTGAGCTGCAGCTCGACCAGCAACTGGTGCGCTGCCGCGGCGACGCGCGAGACCGCTTGAGCGGCACCCTTTTCAGCCCAAGTTTCGACGCGGCCAGACCCCAGGACCGTGCCGTCTTCGGCCACCACGCCGAACGCGAACTTCGTGCCGCCGAGATCGAAAGCCAGGACTTTACGCATGCCCCCTCATTAGGGGCTTAATCCCGCGCAGGTCGAGCAAAGTCATCCTGCAGGCGAACGACATCCGTTAGATCCGGCGTGGACACTTCGAGTAAAACCGCATCGGTGACCGCCGCAAAGCGGTGGATGGTGTGTGCCGGGATATGCAAAGCCTGCCCGGCCTCCCACGTGTGCTCATGTTCCACCGACACGGTCGCCGCGCCCGGAGTCTCCCCAGCGACCAAGGGGCGAAAGGTCACGATGACCCGACCGCTCAGCAGGTAAAGCGTCTCGGTTTTACGTTCGTGGTACTGTAAACTCAGGCGCTTGCCGGCGGAAATCTCCAGAACCTTACCCGCATAGGCAGCTTGCTCGGCGTACCAAATTTCACGGCCCCAGGGTTTAAGGACGATTTTAGGAGACTGCAGGGGTGAAGACATCCGAGAAAGTTTGTATCTTAAGTCTTAAAGTCAGCCAAGTAAATCCCCTAGGAAGTCTGGTTGGTCCGTCGCGCCATGCAACGGCTCGACCAAATGGGGGGCGTCGATGCTCACGCGATTCACATCCACCGAGACCCGCTGCATCGAAAGACTCCGGTCGGGCGCGGTCGCGGCAAAGGCGGCGAAGGCCTCCGGGTCGAGGGCCCGTTCGGAGAGCCAGTCATGCCGTCGGTCGGGCGGCAAGAGCACCGGCATCCGCGAGTGGACTTCGCCGGCTTCGCGATTGGGCGCGACGGTTAGCAGGCAAAGAGAACGGCGGGGCGGGCCTCCCGGCACGACCTGCAAGGACCAGAGTCCGGCGAAAGCCAAGGGCCCACCGTCGGCGGCACGGAAATAATAAGGGATCTTTAACCGACCTTCGGTCTTCCATTCATAATAACCATCAACTGGCACGAGGCAGCGACGCTGGCGCGCAGCGTCACGGAAGGTGGGCTTGTCGAAGATACCCTCGACGCGGGCGTTCGCGTGACCGGCGTCCCCAGCCTCGGACGCAGCCCAAGCCGGCGTGAAGCCCCAAAAGAGTGGCTCCGCCAGCAAGTGTCCTTGCTCGCGCCGCAGACTAAGCAACGGCGTGCCTGGCGAAATATTGTAGCGCGGCGGGGCGGAGACTAAGGGAACGCCTAGGCTCCGCACAATCTCTTCCCAGCGCGAGAACTGCGTGACACGTCCGCACATCGACTTACCAGTGCGGCGGGCGCTCGTCGGCCAGCGGTCCCGATTCAGCGTCGCTCGCCTGCACCGTCACTTTCGCTTCCGTGCGGGCCAGCCGAGCGGCCAAAGCCGCGACTTCCTTGGAGAGCTCAAGCATGGCACGGTCCTGCTGTTCGATGTGACGCTGCAGGAAGGCCAGCTTTTCCTCGAGGTCTTGTTGGCGGTCGGGCATACCTACAGCGCTAACGAACGGGGCGGAACCTGCAAGCCCCTCATGCGCCGCAGGCGCGCTTGGCCGCCGCAAAAGCCGCCAAGGCCTGATCAAGGTCGGCACGGGTGTGCGCGGCCGACATCTGTGTGCGGATGCGGGCCTTGCCATGGGCTACCACGGGGAAGAAGAAGCCGACGGCATAGACGCCGTGCTCCAGGAGCGAAGCGGCGAACTTTTGTGCCAGGACGGCATCGCCGAGCATGACTGGGACAATGGGGTGCTCCCCGGGCTGGAGCGTGAAGCCGAGCTCAGTGAGGCCCTTCCGCCAATAAGCGGCGTTGGCCATGAGCTGGTCGCGCAGTTCGGTCGACTCGTTCAGTAACTGGAGAATCGCCAGCGTGGTGGCGGCAATCGTCGGGGCCAGCGAGTTAGAGAAAAGGTAGGGGCGGCTCTGCTGCCGGAGGATTTCGATGACCTCTTTGCGGCCGGAGGTATAGCCACCACTCGCGCCGCCGAGGGCCTTGCCTAAGGTCCCAGTGATAATATCCACGCGACCTTGGCAGCCCCGGTATTCGTGCGTACCGCGGCCGGTCTTACCCAAGAAGCCAACGCCATGCGAGTCGTCCATCATGACGACCGCCCCATGCTGGTCGGCGAGGTCGCAGATTTCCTTTAAGGGGGCGATGAACCCATCCATCGAAAAAACGCCGTCGGTCGCGATGAGCTTCACGCGGGCACCCTTGGCTTCGATGAGCTTCGCTTCGAGATCGGCCAGGTCGTTCGTCGCGTAGCGAAAGCGCTGGGCCTTACATAAGCGGATGCCGTCGATGATGGAGGCATGGTTAAGGGCGTCCGAGATGACCGCGTCTTCCGGCCCAAGAATGGTCTCGAAGAGCCCACCATTGGCGTCCCAGCAAGATGAATAGAGAATCGTGTCTTCCGTGCCGAGGAACGCGCTGATAGCCTCTTCCAATTCGCGGTGTAACGTCTGGGTGCCGCAGATGAAGCGGACCGAAGCCACCCCGTAACCCCAGCGTTCCAGCGCGGCCGCAGCCGCGGCCTTCACCTTCGGGTGATCGGCGAGGCCGAGGTAATTATTGGCGCAGAGGTTAAGGACTTCGCGGCCATCCTTCAGCCGAACGCGCGTGCCTTGAGCGGAGTCGATGAGACGCTCCTGCTTAAAGAGGCCGCTAGCGCGGACGTCGCTTAAGCGTTGGGCGAGGATGCCTTCGAGGGGGCCGTACATGGGCGTTAGATTTGCGTCCAATCGAGGACGACTTTGCCAGATTGTCCAGATAACATGGCCTCGAAACCGGTGCGGAAGTCGCGGGCGGGAAGGCGATGCGTGATCGCGGGTGTAACGTCCATCCCAGACTGCAGTAAAGCGATCATCTTGTACCAGGTCTCATACATCTCGCGGCCGTAGATACCTTTGATATGTAGGCCGCGGAAGATGACCTTGTTCCAATCGATGGCCGCCTTACCTGGAATAATCCCGAGCAACGCAATCCGGCCGCCGCACGCCATGTTATCTAAGATTTGATCGAGCGCGCGGGCATTGCCCGACATTTCAAAGGCGACGTCGAAGCCTTCTGTCATACCGAGTTCGCGTTGCACCTCCTGGAGATTTTCCTTGGAGACGTCGACCGCGCGGGTGGGCCCTAACTTGCGAGCGAGTTCTAAGCGCCAGGGATTGACGTCGGTGATGATAATCTTGCGGGCACCGGCGGCCTTCGCGATCGCGATCGACATGATGCCAATCGGACCCGCGCCGGTGATGAGGACGTCCTCGCCGACCAGATCGAACGATAAGGCCGTGTGGACCGCATTGCCCAGGGGGTCGAAGATGGCAGCGACATCGTCGGGAATGTCATCGGGAATCGGCACGACGTTCTCCATCGGTAAAGACAGGAGTTCAGCAAAAGCACCAGGCCGATGAATGCCGACGCCCAACGTATGCGCACAAAGATGGCGGCGACCAGCGCGGCAGTTCCGGCAGTGCCCGCAGACGATATGGCCTTCGCCCGAAACGCGCTGGCCCTTACGCAGGTGTGTCACCTCGCGGCCAAAGTCTTCGACAACGCCGACATATTCATGCCCGACGGTCAGGCCAAGTGGCACGGTCTGGGCCGCCCATTCATCCCACTTCCAGATATGAACATCTGTCCCGCAAATCGCGGCCTTACGGATGCGAATGAGGACATCGCGATCGCCGATGGCGGGCTCGGGTACGTCGGTCAGCCACAGGCCTTCACGGCCCTCTTTTTTTATTAAAGCTTTCATCAAAAGTCGAAATCGGTCGTTTAGATACCAATTACGGTAAGGGCAGCGACTTGCGGTGGAAAGGAAATGCCCACCCTTGGGGTGATTTTTTGTTGAGCGGGCTCAGTCAAATCGACAGGGTTATGCTTATGTCCAATCCCCAGGACCCCTCGCCCCCAGAACTTCCGCCGCAAGATGCCGCGGCGACGGGCGTTCCTGTCGAGGTCGAAACGGACGACGGCTTAGGACAGAAACGGGCTAAGCGAACCTACTGGCAGAAGTTCGGCGGCGAGGGCTTCATGGCCTCGGTGGCTATCCACGTTCTTTTGGTCCTCATCGCGGCCTTTCTGATTATCTCGGTGTCCAAGGAGTCGGCGAAGAAGGACCCTAACTCCTTTGCAACCGGCTCGGGGGGCGGTGCCGCCGGCGACAAGGCCAAGCAGTTCAAGACGCGCCTGCAGCCCAAGAACCCCAAGACGACCGCGAAGACACCGACGCGTATCACTTCTAAGAGCACCACGGCGACGATCGCCCTGCCCGACGTCCCGACCGTTGCGGTTTCTTCCATGAACGCCGGCCTGATGGGCGGCGGCTCCTCCAAGGGCTTCGGCGGCGGCTCCGGCGGTGGCATCGGTTCCGGCATGGGCGTCGGCCGTGGCAACGGGAAGAATTTCGTTTCCGTGTTCGGCAGCAAGATGGCAGTCAATGGTCTCCCCGGGACCTTCTACGACTTTAAGCAAAACAAGTCTGGCAAGCCGACGCCGATGATGGGCGGGGCGCCCGAGAAATTTGGTGACCCTTCGAATTCGGCCGCCATCGGCCTCTACAACAAGGAAGTGAATGAGTTCTTTGATAAAGGCTTTTCGGCTTCATCGCTCAGCGACGTCTTCCGTGCGCCCGATACGCTCCTCGCTTCGCAGATTTTCATCCCTCCCTGCCCCGCCACCGAAGCGCCCAAGGCCTACGGCGTGGGCGAGCTCTGCAAGCCCTCCCGCTGGATTGCCCACTATAAAGGCGCCGTTAAGCCGCCTCAAAATGGGAAGTTCCGCTTCGTCGGGTCGGGCGATGACTTCTTAGTCATCCGCTGGGACCGCAAAGTGGTCCTGGATTCAGGCTACCAACACTTCGTGTCCGGGAACGGCAATGTCTATCCGGGCTTCGGGCAAAAGCCGTACGATGAGACCCGTCCTTCCAAACTCGGTAAGCCGTTGCGTTGTGGCCCTTGGATTAACGCTACCCGAGATAAGGAGACTCCGTTAGAAATAGTCATCGGCGAAACGCCTGGCGGGACCTTCTATGCCATCGTGCTCATCGAAGTCGCCGATGCCTCCGGTAAACCTGACGGGCAGCTGCGTCTTTTCCGCATGACAACGGATGACCTCCCTGAGGCCATCAAGAACGGCGACCCGCGCATCCCCGGCGTAGATATGACGGGCGGAGATTGGATTTTTAAACCAGTGAAGGCTACGGTTTCGCGGTGAATTCAAGCAATTAAGTCGGGTTCTACTGAGAAAGATAGAATAAGGTTGTTAAGGAAATAATCGGGCTAGAATGGAAAGACCCCCGGTATGTCCGACACCCCGCCAGCACTGCCTCCTGAAGAGCCGACCGCGCCCCCACCGCTCGACGGCACTTTGCTCGACGCCATTCCGGTCGAAGGCACGGAGGACGACGGCTTAGGTCAAAAGCGCGCTAAGCGAACTTTTTGGCAAAAGTTCGGCGGCGAAGGCTTCATGGCCTCGGTGGCTATTCACATTCTTTTGGTCCTCATCGCGGCCTTTCTGATTATCTCCGTGTCTAAGGAGTCAGCGAAGAAGGATCCTAACTCCTTTGCGACGGGCTCGGGCGGCGGTGCCGCCGGCGACAAGGCCAAGCAGTTCAAGACGCGCCTGCAGCCCAAGAACCCAAAGACGACAGCGAAGACCCCGACGCGTATCACCTCTAAGAGCACCACCGCGACGATCGCCCTGCCCGACGTCCCAACCGTCGCGGTCTCTTCCATGAACGCTGGCCTGATGGGCGGCGGTTCCTCCAAGGGCTTCGGCGGCGGCTCCGGCGGTGGTATTGGTTCCGGCATGGGCGTCGGCCGTGGCAATGGGACGAATTTCGTTTCCCTCTTCGGCGCCAAGATGGGCGCCGCCGGGATGGTCGGGACGTTCTACGACCTGAAGCAAACGTCCAACAAATCGCCGACGGAGTGCGCCCCTCAATCCGGCATCGGTGCCTACCGTGAAGCGGTGAAGGATTTCTTCCAGTCGGGCTGGAGCCCCGGTAAATTCCAGAAATACTACCGGGCCCCCGAAGCCTTGATTGCTGGCCAAGTCTTCATCCCTTCGCGCGGTGCCGATGCCGCCCCCAAGGCCTATGGCGTTGAAAAAGACGTGAAGCCCTCCCGATGGGTCGTGCACTATAAGGCGACGATCGAAGTGCCGCAGTCCCTTCCCTTCCGCTTTGTGGGCTCAGGTGATGACTGGATGGTCGTGCGCTGGGACCGTAAGATCGCCCTCGACGATGGCTACGAACACATGGTCGTCGGCGCCGACGGTAACTACAAGGACTTCAAGCAGGTCGTGACGAAGGAGTTCCCCATCGACCGTAAGCCTGGCAGCCTCAACCGCCTCAAGGCGGGCCCATGGATTACGGCACCCAAGGGGACAAAGGTCCCGCTCGAAATCGCCATCGGCGAAACACCTGGTGGCGTGTTTGACGTCTACCTAGCCATCGAAGTCGCCCGCTCTGGCTCCCGCGTTAACGGCACTTTCGAAGGCGAAGGCACGCTGAAACTTTTCCGTACGAATGCCGAACAGCTACCCGAGGAAATCCAGAAGCCCGGCCGCGGTCTCACCATCGACATGGAAGCTGAGGGCTGGATTTTTAAGACGGTGCCCACTGGCGTCACCCGCTGATCAGCGCTTTAGGTAGAAGGCCGCGGCGTTGCCGCCGAACAGGCCGGCGCATTCGGCTTCAGTCAGGCTCCGCGTGTAATCATCCACCAATCGAAACGACTGCTCGTAGCTGCCGGCGAAGAGACAGACGGGCCAATCGGAGCCATACATGAGGCGCGACGGGCCAAAGGCCTCAAAGACGACGTCGAGGTAAGGCCGGAACTGTTCGGGCGTCCAAGCCCG
>CAITUF010000176.1 GCA_903895475.1 uncultured Opitutia bacterium
CGGGGGCAGCCTTCCGCTCGCCCTTCACGTGGAAGCGCTACGGCAAGAGCGGCCTCGAAGCCAGCGAGCTCTTTGCTAAGACAGCAGCGTTTGCCGATGACCTCTGCGTCATTCGCTCCATGCAGGCGAATGTCCCGAACCATGAACCTTCCCTGCTACTGATGAATTGCGGCGAAGCCCGCCAAGTTCGTCCCAGCTTGGGTTCGTGGGTGACCTACGGGCTCGGCACCGAAAACGAAAACCTCCCTGGCTTTATCACCCTCTGTCCGGGCGGTTATCCGATCCAAGAAACCCAGAACTGGCAGTGCGGCTTCTTGCCCGGCGTTTATCAAGGCAACTACGTCGACTCCTCTAAAAAGACCGTGGAGGAACTCATTGAAAACATCCGTAACGCGGGCCTTTCCCGTCCGGCCCAACGCAAGCAGCTCGACCTCCTTGCGCGCATTAACGCCTCACACCAATCGCTGCACCCGCAGGATGCCGCCCTCGAAGCTCGCGCTCAGTCGTTCGAGATGGCCTACCGCATGCAGCTTGAAGCCACCGATGCCTTCGACATCAGCCGTGAGTCCATCTCGACCCGCGAGATGTACGGCGACACCACCCAAGGCCGCCAATTCCTGATTGCCCGACGCCTGGTGGAACGTGGTGTCCGTTTCGTCCAGCTTTGGCATGGCTCTGGCCAGCCCTGGGATGCCCACGACGACCTGGAATCCAACCACCGCAAGTTAGCGCACGAGGCTGACCAACCGATTGCCGCGCTCCTCGCTGACCTCAAGCGGAGCGGCATGCTGGATTCCACTCTCGTGATCTGGGGCGGAGAATTCGGCCGCACCCCGACCGTCGAACTCCCCACGCCAGGCTCCAACGCGGGTAAGATTAATGGACGCGACCATAACCACCACGGCTTCACGATGTGGATGGCTGGCGGCGGCGTCCGCGGCGGGACAGTTTACGGTGAGACCGACGAGTTCGGCTTCAAGTCCGTCAAGGACGTGGTGCACGTGCACGACCTCCATGCGACGATCATGAAGCTCCTCGGCTTTAACCACGAAGAGTTCACCTTCCGCCACGCTGGCCGTGATTATCGCCTGACCGACGTCCACGGCAAGGTCGTGCAGGGCCTCATCGCCTGACCGGTCATTTAGTTAGGAAGACCGGGGGCGCTCACTTCACGCTTCCCCTCCGCCGGGTGTCCGCCAACCTACGGACTACCCCGCCCCGCCATGCGTCGACTGCTTGCTTTCTGCCTCACCCTCCTCGTCGGCTATGGACCTAGTTTCGCCGCGGAAACCCCGACAGACGTCAAGGTCCTCAAGGACATAGTTTACCGGACTGGCAATGACCTCACCGCCTACGAGGCGGAACGTTGCAAGTTGGACATCACCTTACCCGCCAAAAGCGACACGCCTTTCGCGACTTATGTTTGGTTCTACGGGGGTGGCTTAAAGAAAGGCAGCAAAGGACTCGCCTCCGAGCATTGCGCCGAAATCGCGGCGAGCTTTGCCCGCGAAGGTATCGCGGTAGTCGTGCCCGATTACCGACTCAGCCCAAAGGCGAAATACCCCGAGTATGTCGACGATGCCGCCGCGGCCTTTGCCTGGACGGTGCGCAACATCGGCCAGATGGGTGGCGACCCGCGCAAGGTCTTCATCGGCGGCCATTCTGCCGGTGGCTACCTCGCGCTCATGGTGGGCTTTGACTCTAGCCGACTGAAACCCTACGGCCTCAGCCTAAAAGACGTCGCTGGCATCGCGCAGGTCAGTGGCCAAGTCTTCACCCATTACACCATCCGCGAGGAACGCGGGCAAGGTCGCTACAGTGTCACGTCCGACGAAGCCGCCCCCGCCTTCCACGTAACGAAGACCCTGCCACCGATTTTAACGCTCTACTCGGACCACGACATGACCGGACGCGCGGAGGAAAGTCAGTTTCTCATCGCGATGCTCAAGGGCGCGGGCCATGTCGAAACCACCTCACTCAAAGTGACGGGCACCGACCACGGCAGCATTGGCCATAACCTTCGCTTCACCGACGACACCGGCCACAAGGCCGTGCTTCAATTCATCCGCAAGCAGGCGGAGAGCCGCTGACCATGCGGCAGACGGTGGCCATCCTCGCCGGCCTGCTCGCTGTTTGCTGTGGGCATGCCAAGACCTTGGCGGAAGCTGCCGAGTCCTTAACGCCCAAACTCCCTGCCGGCTGTATCGTCACCGCTGAGCAGACCCCGCAAGGCACCCGCTTCGCCTTGGCGGGCAAATCGCCTGACCCGACGCAAGCCCCGGAAACCTTGGTGTTCGAAATCGCTTCACTAACGAAGATCTTCACGGGCATCCTACTCGCCGAAGCCGTCTTGGAAAAGAAAGTGACCCTCGATACCACGATCGCCGAACTCGTCGGTCCTGACTGCAAATTCGCCGATGCCCGCGTCGGGCGGATCACCCTCAAGCAACTCTCCACGCATACCAGCGGCTTGCCCCGTATGCCGGACAACTTCACTAACGGCTTCAAGAGTTACGCGACCTACGACGAGGCGCTGATGCTAGCCTGGTTAGCGAAAGTAGAATTAAAAAAGGATGCGCCACACGCCTGCAGCTATTCAAACATCGGCGTCGCGCTGCTCGGCTACTTAGTGGCGAAGCAATACGGTAAGCCTTGGACGGACTGTGTGCTCGAGAAAGTCTGCAAGCCACTGGGACTGACGCATACGCAACCCAGTCACTTGCCCAGCCTCGGCACCTTAGCTCCGCCCTACAGCGGCACTAAGCCAGGCATCGTTACCACTTTCCAAGCCTTTGCTCCCGCTGGCAGTCTCCGTAGTACTGCCGCGGACATGCTCAAGTTCGGACAAGCCCTAGCGCACCCTGAGCGCACGCCGCTAAAGGATGCCCTCTCACTGGCTTTGCAGCCGCATGCAGATTCCAACCCCAACGGTGGTAAAGTCGGCCTTGGCGCCTTTCGGACGGGCACAGCGGAGCGGTTCGCCTACGGGCATGATGGGGCGACCGCTGGTTACCGTTCATCCATTCAAGTCATGCCGGCACAAACCACCGTGCGTATCGTGCTTATGAACAATAACACGATGGAAGGCAGTGACGTCCTTAAGGCTATGAAATAAGCCGGATCACCTTCCCTATCCCCTTTCCAGTCCGGTCTCCCTTTTCGCCCCCTTTTCATCACACCCCATGCGTTGCCTGCTTATCCTTCTCCTAACCCTACCTGGTTTACTGCGCGCTGAAGCCCCGCTACCGA
>CAITUF010000177.1 GCA_903895475.1 uncultured Opitutia bacterium
CCTTACTTCGAGCGCTGGGTGGCGCGTTGGCCTGACTTTCAGTCCCTGGCTCGGGCCAAGGAAGCCGACGTCCTCGCCGCTTGGGCGGGCCTCGGGTATTATACGCGGGCGCGCAACCTCCTTGCCCTCGCCCAGCAAGTCGCTGGTCGTCCAGAGCCGCGCACGGCTGCTGTGTGGCTGGCTTTCAAGGGCGTTGGTCCCTACACGGCGGCGGCCATCGCTAGCATCGCTTTTCGCGAACCCGTGGCGGTCGTCGATGGAAATGTCGTCCGCGTGCTCGCGCGCATCGGCGGCGTGAAGGAAAAGTTCAAGGACACCACGACGGCCGCGAAGTCGTTTACGCAGCTAGCGAACGCCCTTGTCGACCCGAAGCGACCTGGTGATCACAATCAGGCCATGATGGAGCTGGGGGCGACCGTCTGTCGCAAGGCTTCACCTGATTGCGCGCATTGTCCGGTCGCGCGCTGGTGCGCGGTGGGTGGGCGCAAGGAAGCCGCGACGTTACCACGCTTCGAGCCCAAGGTGCGGAAGAAGGCGGCGGTCACGCGGGCCTTGGTGCAGTACCGCGGTAAAATCCTCGTAAGGCGTAATCCGCGGGCCGCCCGGCGCTTAGCGGGCATGGCGGAATTACCGGAGGTGGCGACCTTGCGTGGGGCGGTGGCTGGTCAGCCGGTGTTGGTCCGCCGCCGCACCATCGGCAGCGTCACCTACGAGGAGACCTTACTGGAAGTCGTCGCCACGGCCGCGGCGGCCCGCACGTGGTCCCGAGATGTCGAACTGGAGTGGGTTGCCGTCACGGCACTAGATTCCGCGGCCTTGACGGGTCCGCACCTCCGCTGGGTCCGTGAGTGGCTTAGTCCAAGCGATCGGCCAGCGCGCGGCAAACGGCTTTGAGGACGGCCACGCGGGCGTGGCGTTTATCGTCGCCGAGGATCACGTGCCACGGGGCGTGCGGTGTGTCGGTGCGGGCAATCATATCTTCCGCGGCGCGCAGGTTATCGTCCCACTTCTTACGGTTACGATAATCCTCTGGCGTCATCTTGTGGCGCTTATGCGGCGAGTCTTCCCGGGCCTTGAATCGGCGCATCTGCTCTTCCTTGGAAATATTAATCCAGACCTTGAGCACAATCATGCCGGTTTCCGCGAGGCGGGCCTCGTAGTCGTTGATTTCGGAATAAGCCCGGGCCCATTCGGCGTCGGTGGCAAAGCCCTCGACCCGTTCCACCATCACGCGCCCATACCAGGAGCGGTCGAAAATCGCGAGGTGCCCTGGGGCGGGCGTCTTATTCCAGAAGCGCCACAGGTAGTGGCGGGCTTTTTCTTCGGGGGTCGGCGCGGGTATCGGGTAGACCTGATAGTGCGCTACATCCATCAGCCCGCAGAGACGGCGAATCGCACCGCCCTTGCCCGCGGCATCGGGGCCCTCGAGGGCGAAGACGGTGCTCAGGCCCTTGGCGGCGGCGAGGCGGGTGAGTCGACCGAGACGGGCCTGCAGCTTGGCGATTTGAGCGGAGTAGTCTTTTCGGTCCAGCGTGGGGTGGGCGGCGACGCTTTCGAGGAGGCCGCGCGGGCGTCCGCTCGGCTTCTTGTGCTTCACTGCCGCGCGTCGACGAGAGGCCAAGGAAAGTTGGCGGACGATCTCTAAGCCGGCATGTAAGTCGCGGGCCTTCGTTTCGCCGCCGAGGATCACCTTCCAAGGGAGATTGCGGCCAGCGGCGGCCGAGCGCAGGTTGCGCGCTAGCGTGTGCCCGCCGTTTTTAGTCAGTAACCAGTCATCGGCGGAGACGACCCAATCTTGGGCGTCGGTGTCTTCGACTTCGCGTAACCGCTTACGGAGGGTTTTTTCGGGCGTCTCGATCCAGACCTTCACCACGGAATTACCATCGGCGGCGAGCATCTCTTCGAACTGCTTGAGTGCGCGGACGCGTTGGCGAAGTTTCTCGCCAGAAAGTTCATCTTTGGCGGCAGCCAGCGCCGTCCGCGTCACCCAATCCCCGACCACCACCGTGATGGTGCCCTTGGCTGGCATCATTTGCCAGTAGGGCCATAGGAACGGGCGGCCGCGGAGTTCAGCGGCGGCGCCATCAGGCGCGCAGATCCGGACGCGGCGGGAGTCGAACCACTCCGTCAGCTGGTTGGCGAGGGCCGAGGCGCCGAGGCGGTCGTTACCACCAAGGAGGATGACGGCTCCGCGGCCAGTGGACACTAGCCTACGTTGGGCGGCGAGGAGGCGGAGGTGGAGCGCGGAGCGGGCGCGTTCTAGGGCGGAGCGGGAGACCATCGGGGGATGGCCTACCTTACCCCCTTCAACGGGGAAGGGAAGCGAGGACTCCGTGACGGCTCGGTAACGGCTTAACCGAGTAGCTGGGCGATGTCCGCCACATAGACTTGGCGGCCGCCGGTATGGGCTGAATCAAAGCAGAACTGGCGGCCGCTGCGGCTGGCCGAAGGGTGCGTATCGCAGCGCCATTCCTTGCCATTAATGGCAGCGACCGTCGGGAAGGCCCCGACCTCGATTCGGCGGTTGGTCGGGAGATGGTAGAGATACGGACGCTGCAGCTTCGCGGGCCCCTGCGGGTAGGTGTCGTTGAGCACCCACTCGTTATTGGTGTTTGGTAAATAGGTGTTGTGCCCGTTGACGGGCATCGCGTCTTTTCCGACGACACTGACCTCCGCGGAGAGGTCCTTGAATAAGTAGAACCGTTCGCCGTGCGAGGGATGCCAGGCGAAGGCGAAGATGTGCTGCGGGTCGCGCCAGACGAAGTGCGAGGTTCCGCCGTTGGGATCCATCACGTGGACCTTCCCGCCGTTGACGCCCATCGTCAACGCGCGCGTACGGAAGGCCGCCTTATCGCCAGGGTTCCGCCAGCGGTGCAGGAAGAAGAGGCGCGTACCGTCCGTGTTGCAAAGCAGGTGGTTGAACCAGTGGACTGAGCCGGGCATGAAGGCCGCGGCGGCCGGACCGGTGAACGGGATTTTCGCCGCCTCGGCCAGCGAGAAGAGCAGGCGCTGCTTGCCAGTGGCGACGTCCATGCGCCAGATGCCAGTATCATCGGGCGCTGGCTTGAGTTTCCAGATGTCGCGTTCGGCGCCCGTGGCGTAACCGTAGCCAGGGCGGGTGACGTCGAGGCGCGCGAAGTCGGGCGCAAAGGCGGTCTGGCCGTCGGGGCTGAAAGTGTAGAACGGATGGGGCAGGGTGCGCGTGCGGCCGGACTTTACGTCGCGTAGGCGGGTCACGAACTGCCTGCCTTCGCGGTCGTTCCAGGCGATCTCACTGGTCGAGCCCGGGATCCACTGCAGCATGCAGCCTTGCTGCCAGTTCCAGGCGCTCGAGCCTCCTAGGTCGATCCAGCGGTCCTTGTCCTGCGTGTCGACCATCCCGACCCGGATGGAGTCGGCTTGCGTCGGGGAGCGGCCCTCGAAGTCGACCTCGTTGGCCAGCACGAAACGGTCGTCGGGCGAATACAGCAGTTTATCGTAGTAGCCGCGCCAGTGGAACTTGGGTCCGCGCGTAATGGCACGGATGGAGGGAGCGGAGGGCTCAGGCGTGCGACAGCCAGCGAGGAGGGATGCGCCGAGTAGACCGACGCCGCTGGTTAAGAAGCCGCGCCGATCCATGGCTTAGCGCTCCTCTGGCAGGTCAGCCTTGGGCAGGACGCCTTTGAGCAGGGAGTCCAAGGTCTTCTGCGTCTCCGCGCGCATCTCGGCGTCGGCGCTCTTGGCGACGGCCTTCTGCTGGAGTTTGACCGCTTCCTCGCGCTTACCTTGGAGCCAGCGGACGCGGGCCAGGGTATCGAGCTTGTCGGCCTCTTCGCCCTTGGTCAGTTCAACCGCCCGGGTGGCACACAGGTCGGCGAGCTTTAGGTTGAGGTGCTTCTCGTATTGCGGGTTGGTTACGAGGTCCCAGGCCAATTCGTTGAGCGACTCGGCGTCATCGGACTCCGCTTCGGCCACCTTCTCGAGCATCTTGTAGAGTTTAGAAGGGTCACCCTTAGCTAACGCGATGGTCGCGCCGACGGAGTCGATGAGGTCTTGGCGTTCTTCCGGTGGGAGGACCGAAGCGGCGTCAGCCAACGCGGCTTCGGCGGCCTTCCAATCCTTGCGAGCCATGGCTTCGCCGAGCTTATTCAGTTTCGCCTGGGCCTTTTCGGCTTCGGGATCGACTGCGGGGCCGGCCGCGACTTTTTTGCCGCTCTTCTTCGGGTCGAACGTCCCCGTCAAAATATCACCGAGCATCTCTTCATTCATCTCCATCGGGTGGCCGGCCCAGACGAGCTTGCCCTCGCTGACCACGAAGGCGTGCGGGATGCCATTCACGCGCGCGGCTTCGAGCCAATCCTTGATGAACACATCGCCGCCGATGGCGACGGCGTAGGACATCTTTTCACCCTGTTGTTGGACGAACGCTTTCACCTTCTCGGCGGACTTGGCGTCCTTCTCGCCATCCCAGACATTGACACCAGTGAAGACGACACCCTTGGGGCCGAGTTTCTTGTGCAGTTCGTTGAGGTGGGGGATGGCGGTGATGCACGGGCCGCACCAAGTGGCCCA
>CAITUF010000178.1 GCA_903895475.1 uncultured Opitutia bacterium
ATCTCGGCCCGCTGGCCTGGGCCGAGCCCGTTTTGGACCGCTTCTTCAAGGTTCGGGCCTTCGATGCCTTCCTTGAACGTATCCATGTGGCGGGACGCCCGGACTTCTTCACCTCCGCGATGGAGCAGGCGGGGCTGTGCAACACTTGGAGCGATCAGTGCCTCGCGCGCATCCCGCGTTCGGGGCCTCTCGTCGTGGTTGCGAATCATCCGCATGGTCTGGCCGACGGATTGGTGGCGATGGATTTTCTGCTGCGGGCCCGCCCGGATGCGTTGGTTGTCGGTAATCGTTGGCTCAGCCAGATTCCGGGCATCCGTCCCTGGCTGATCGAGGTCAATCCCTTCAGCCCGGATGCGGCTGATCCAGGTAATATTGCGGGCACGCGTCGTATCCTCGCGCATCTGCGGGCGGGCGGCTGCATCATGACGTTCCCCTCCGGCGAGGTTTCCAGTCTCCGCCTGAAGTCTCGTCGCGTCGACGACCCGGTCTGGTCACCGCAGGTCGTGCGTATGGCCCGCAAGGTCGGGGCTTCGATTCTTCCCATGCGGATTGAGGGACGTAACTCTAGGCTCTTTCAATCGCTCGGCCTGATTCATCCGAAGCTCCGGACGATGCTCCTGCTGCGCGAGTTCTTGCATCACCGCGGTAAGGTCATCCATCTCCGCACAGCCAATCCCGTGACGCCGGCCCAGCTGGCGGATCATCCGGAGGACGAGGAGGCCACAAGTTTCCTGCGCCTGCGGTGCGAACTACTTTCCAGTCGGAGTGACCGTGAGAAGGCCGCCGCCAAGCCGGCGGCCCCGTTGACCCCGATTATCGCACCAATCAATCCGCTGCTGCTGCGGGCCGAGTTGCAAAGCCTACCGGCGGAAGACCTGCTGCTCACCAGTGGCGACTTTAAGGTCTACCGTTTCTTGGGCAAGGATCTGCCGCACACCCTGCGCGAAATCGGTCGCTTGCGTGAGACGACCTTTCGTTCGGTTTCGGAAGGGACTGGGCTGGATTGCGACCTCGATGCTTTCGACGCCTGGTATGACCAGGTGGTGCTTTGGGATGACAAGGCTTCGGCGATCGTCGGAGGCTATCGCCTCGGACCGACTGACCGCATCCTGCCCCTGCAAGGTAAGCATGGCCTCTACACCTCAACGCTTTTCGAATTCAAGGGTGACTTCTTCCGTCGCATGGATCCCGCGCTCGAGATGGGGCGTTCGTTCATCCGGCAGGAATATCAAAGGAAGCCCACCAGCCTGCCGCTCCTCTGGCGCGGCATCGGCCGCTACGTCGTCCGTTTCCCCAAGTATCACTTGCTGTTCGGTCCCGTGAGCATCAACCCTGAGTATGGTCAGGCCTCGAAGGAACTCATCCTTTCTTACCTGAAGAACAATCGTTCCGCCGACGACCTGCTGCCGCTGGTGCGGGCGAAGAATCCGCCCCGTTCGATGAGCCTGCACGACGCCGATCTCGACGTCCTGCAACGTTGCGCCTTCGATCTCGAGCACGTCTCGAGCCTCGTGAGCGACCTCGAGCCCGACGCCAAGGCCGTGCCGGTACTCCTGAAGCACTATCTCAAGCTCAACGGTCGGCTTATCGCGTTCAATGTCGACGAAGGTTTCGGCGGCTGCTTGGACGGACTCATCGTCGTGGATCTTACCCAGACGGACCACAAGCTACTCGCCGCCTACATGGGCGACGAAGGTGCGCGCCAGTTTCTGGAGTATCACGATTTCGACGGCGCCAAGGCAAAGGCATGAAAAAGGGCGGGCCTTGCGGCCCGCCCAGATCGGTCGATGGCGTGACGCTTAGGCCTTGGCCAGCGCCTGCTCGAGGTCGGAGATGATGTCCTCGATGTCTTCGATACCCACGGAGAGGCGGACGTAGTCGTCCGTCACGCCGGCGCTGTCGCGTTCCGCGGCGGTGAGCTGCGAGTGCGTCGTGGAGGCGGGGTGGATCGCCAGGGAGCGGGCGTCGCCAATGTTGGCGACGTGGCTGTGCAGCTGCAGGGCGTTGA
>CAITUF010000179.1 GCA_903895475.1 uncultured Opitutia bacterium
GGGAGGTCCTTCCCCCTTTGCAGTAGTTTGAGGCTTTGCTCGACCACCTCAGCGTCGCGCTCGCGGAGTTGCAGGAGCTGGAAATAGCGATCGAGGTAATCCCGGCCGAGCGGGTCATTGACGTTAAGGAACTCGAGCCCGTGTCGCAAAGTCTGGATACCGTCGTCCGTCCGGTTGAAATTGCTATGTAAAATGTTGGAAAAGAACAACTTACCTTTTACATTACCCGGGCTGATACGGACCGTAATTTGGGCCAATTTAAAGGCCTCATCAATCCGGTTGGCCTGCAGGGCCTCTTGCGCTTGGCCTAAGAAATATTCGCCTACCTTGATGAGGTGCTCCTCGCGAATGAGGGCCGCCTTATCGGGTTGATCTTCGATTCGGGAGAGGGCGAGCCGGACCCATTGACGCAGAACGACATCCTTAACTAAATCGGACTTTACGTAGGTCAGGCGGCTGTAGCGAAGAATCTCTTCCGTGGATTTGGTAATCGGCAGACCGGCCAGGATGATGGACTCGGCATCGACCTCCTCCTTGCTGTTGATTGGCGTGGCCGGCTTATCTTTGCCTGCGGCCGGGGCGGGGGCGGGGGCAGGGGATTGGGCCCATCCCTGCAAGCAAAGGGCGCACAGGCTGAAGACGAGAAGCGGGCGGGGGGGGGACATACGAGGACGGGCATCATGGGAAACCCTCTCCCAATTGTCTCGCCCAAAAACGGGGAGGGGGAGGGCCCAGCCAGCACTCGAGTAAAGAAATCTTAAAACCTACGCACTTTCCGCTTGCACGAGGTCCCCCGAACCCTATGCCCAAACCCTCTTTTCCCTATTTCCTTCGGTCCATGCCTACCATCAACCAGCTCGTCCGCAACCCACGCGTACAACCCAAGTCCAAGTCCAAGTCCCCGGCCTTGAACAACTCCCCCTTCCGCCGTGGCGTCTGCGTGCAGGTTATGATCCGCACGCCTAAGAAGCCGAATTCGGCTCAGCGTAAGGTCGCCAAGGTGCGCCTCACGAATGGCCAGGAAGTCATCTCCTACATCCCCGACGAAGGCCATAAGCTCCAAGAGCACTCCGTCGTTCTCGTCCGCGGTGGCCGCGTGAAGGATCTTCCAGGCGTCCGTTACCACATCGTCCGCGGTCCGCTCGATTGCTCCGGCGTCGAAAAGCGTCGTCGCTCCCGCTCCAAGTATGGCGTGAAGCGTCCGAAGGAAAAGAAGGCCTAATCTCCGTCCCTAATTTTTAGCACACCCTCCTCATGTCTCGTCGTCGTAAAGCAGTTAAGCGCGTCCACCAGCCGGACGCTCGTTATGGTAGCCCTCTGGTTAGCCAGCTCATCAATATGGTGATGAAGTCGGGCAAGAAGTCTATCGCCCAAAGCATCGTCTACGGTGCGATCGAGAAGGTTTCCGAGAAGCTCATGAAGGGCAACCCGGTCGAGCTCCTGCTCGGCGCCCTCGAAAACTGCCGTCCGAAGCTGGAGGTCAAGAGCCGCCGCGTCGGTGGTGCCACTTACCAAGTCCCTGTCGAAGTCAGCCACGAACGCCAGAACAGCATCGCCCTTCGCTGGGTAGTTCTTGCTGCCCAAGGCCGTAAGGGTTCCCCGATGGCCGAAGCCCTCGCCTCTGAAATCGTCGATGCCTATAACAATACGGGCAACGTCGTGAAGAAGCGCGAAGAAACGCACAAGATGGCTCAGGCCAACCGTGCTTTCGCCCACCTCCGCTGGTAATTCGACCCTTCCCTTTCCGTCTGATTTCTGGTTCCGACCATGGCTAAACTTTCCGAGCTCAACTCCCCGTCCCGCGCGTTCCCCCTGGAGCACACGCGCAATATCGGCATCGCTGCCCACATCGACGCCGGCAAGACGACCACCACGGAGCGTATTCTTTTCTACACGGGCGTCGTCCATAAAATGGGCGAAGTGCACGATGGCACTGCGACCACCGACTGGATGGAGCAGGAACGCGAGCGTGGCATCACGATCACCGCGGCCGCTATTTCCGCTGGCTGGACGACCAAAGAAGGTCACTTCGCCAACATCGATCACCGTATCAACATCATCGACACCCCTGGTCACGTGGACTTCACGGCCGAGGTGGAGCGCTCATTGCGCGTCCTCGATGGTGCCGTCGCTGTCTTCTGTGCGGTGGCCGGCGTTCAGCCCCAGTCCGAAACGGTCTGGCGCCAGATGAACAAGTACGGCGTACCACGCGTTGCTTTCGTCAATAAGATGGACCGTACCGGTGCCGATTACTTCGGTGCAGTGGACGACATCCGTACCAAGCTTAAGGGTAATGCCCACCCGCTCTTCATTCCTATCGGTCAGGGCGAAGACTTTAAGGGCATGATCGACCTGATCAAGAACGTCGCTTACGTCTACGACGAGACCGACCCGAAGGGCATGAAGTTCGACACGGTCGAAATCCCCGAAGGCCAGAAGAAGGAAGCCGCTGAATGGCGCACCAAGCTCGTCGAAGGTCTTGCTGACTTCGACGACGTGCTCGCCGCGAAGTACCTCGACGGCCAAGAAGTGACCATCGAGGAGATGCGCACCGGCATCCGTAAGGCCACCCTGTCCCTCAACTTTATCGGCGTCATCCCTGGTTCTGCTTTCAAGAACAAGGGTGTGCAGATGCTCCTCGACTGCGTCGTCGACTTCCTCCCGTCTCCAGTCGACATGCGCCCCCAGAAGGCGTTCACCGACGGCGGCGACACGGAAATCACGATCGGTCCAGACGACAAGGCCAAGGTAACCGGCCTCTGCTTCAAGCTTTGGTCCGACCCACACGTCGGCCAGTTGGTCTTCTACCGCGTGTACCGCGGTCAGCTCAAGAAGGGCGAAGCCCTCTACAACCCTCGCACCCGTAAGAACGAACGCGTCTCCCGCATCGTGCTGCTCCGTGCGATGGACCGCGAAGAAATCGACGTCGCCTATTCAGGTGACATCTGCGCCATCATCGGCCCGAAGGACATCGCCACCGGCGACACCCTCACTTCGGAAGACGACCTCATCCTCGAAAAGACCACCTTCGCCGAGCCGGTGATCTCGATGTCCATCGAGCCGAACTCGAAGGGTGACCAAGAACGTCTCTCGCTCGGCCTGCAGCGCCTCGCTCAGGAAGACCCGACTTTCCGCGTGACCTCTAACCCTGAGACGGGCCAGACCCTCATCTCGGGCATGGGCGAGCTCCACCTCGAAATCATCGTCGACCGTCTGAAGCGCGAATTCCGCGTCGAAGCGAAGTCCGGCAAGCCACAGATTTCCTACCGCGAAACCATCACGGCCAAGGCCGAAGGCGTGGGCAAGTTCATCCGCCAGTCCGGTGGTAAGGGTCAGTACGGCCACGTTGAGATTAAACTCGAACCAAACCCTGGCTCGGCCCGTTTGCCTGGCGTTCCTGGCGAAGAAATCATCAACGAAATTGTGGGTGGCGTCATCCCCAAGGAATTTATCAAGCCGACCATCGAAGGCATCAAGGATGCCGCCAAGAACGGCACCATCGCCGGTTACCCGGTTATCGATTTCAAGGTCAGCATCGTCTTCGGTTCCTACCACGAAGTGGACTCGAACGAAATGGCCTTCAAGATGGCTGGTATCTTCGCGTTCAAGGACGCCATGAAAGATGCTAAGCCTCAGCTCCTCGAGCCCGTCATGAAGGTCGAAGTCGTGACCCCGGAAGAATACCAGGGTGACATCATGGGTGACTTAAATCGTCGCCGTGGCCAGATCCAGGGCATGGAAACCAAGATGGGCCTCTGCAACATCGAGGCTCGCGTCCCGCTCGCCGAAATGTTCGGCTATTCGACTGACGTCCGTTCCCTCTCCAAGGGCCGCGCCTCCTACTCCATGGAGCCAGCCACTTACGAGCGAGTTCCTGAACAGATCCTCAAGCAGGTCGTCGAGACATCCTCACGCGCCCCTGCCCGCACCTAACCCCCCACACTTCCTCCCAAGATGGCCAGCAAAACCAAGATTCGTATCAAGCTTAAGGGCTTCGACTACCGCATGGTGGATCACTCCGCCAATGAGATCGTCGACACCGCCAAGCGTACCGGCGCCCGTGTTTCGGGTCCGATTGTTCTCCCGACCTCTATTGAGCGTCTCACCGTTAATCGTTCCCCGCACGTCGACAAGAAGTCGATGGACCAGTTCGAGATCCGCACGCACAAGCGCCTGATCGAAATCATCGATCCGAACTCCCAGACGGTGGATGAGCTGCGTAAGCTCAACATGCCCTCTGGCGTGAATTTCAACATCATCGCCTAACCCTCACCTTCAACCTCAACCCCCAAAGCAGGCGCCACGCGACCCTACGACAGGACCAAGATTCCGCAAGGACATCCAAAGCCTAACGCAGGTCATCACTGACCTAAAGATTCCGCAAGGAATCACCTGCCTCTTAGAAAATGAAGCACCAACTACTCGGTAAGAAAATCGGAATGACCCAGGTATACGACGGGGAAAATAACCTCGTCCCTGTTACGGTCGTCCAAGCTGGCCCTTGTCCCGTGACACAGGTCAAGACCGTCCTCAGTGACGGCTACAACGCCGTCCAGATCGGCTTTGGCGAACAAAAGGAGAGCCGCCTCTCTGGTGGCGAACTCGGCCACCTTAAGAAGGCCGGCGTCACCCCAGTCAGCCACCTTCAGGAAATCCGCCTCTCGGCCGCCCCTGAAGTCAAGGTTGGTGACATCTTCACCGTTGAGAAGTTCACCGTCGGCCAGATGGTCGACGTCATCGGCACCGTCAAGGGCCGCGGCTTCCAGGGCGTCATGAAGCGCCACGACATGGATGGTCAGCCTGACTCTCACGGTCACATGATGCACCGCCGTATCGGCTCGATCGGTATGCGTCAGACCCCTGGTCACGTCTTTAAGGGTAAGCGCATGCCGGGCCATATGGGCTCCGTCCAGCGCACCGTCCAAAACCTTCGCGTCGTGCAAGTGCTCGCCGAGAAGAATCTCCTCCTCATCAAGGGCAGCTTCCCCGGTGCCAACGGCGAGCTTGTGCTCGTTCGTCCTGCCAAGAAGTCCAAGTAACCCCTAACGTACGTTCGCAGCCATGAAGCTCAAAGTTTATAAGTCCGACGGTTCCTCCTTCTCTGAGAAGGAATTCGACATCACTTCCTTCGAAGGCGACAAGGGTGTCGCCCTCCTGAAGCAAGTCATCGTCTCCTACCAAGCCAACAAGCGCCAGGGTACTTCCAAGACCAAGGACTACGGCGAAGTCGCCGGTTCTGGTAAGAAGATGCTCCCGCAGAAGGGCTCCGGCGGTTCCCGCCACGGCGACAAGCGCGCCCCTCAGCTCTACAAGGGTGGTATCGTCTTCGGTCCTCGCCCCCGCGATTGGTCCAAGACCATCACCGTGCAGGCTAAGAAGATCGCTCTCCAGCGTGCCCTCTTCGACCTCGCCACCGACGGCGGCCTTGCCGTTATCGAGCGCTTCGAAGTCGCTAAGCCCAAGACCGCCCTGTTCGTCAAGGTGCTCAAGAACGTCAGCCCTGAAGGCAAGCGCCTCCTGGTCGTCGACAGCACTTGGAGCGAGCCGGTTCTCCGTGCGAGCCGCAACATCAGCCGCGCACTGTTTTCCAATTCCTCCAACCTGAACGCCCTCGACCTCGTCAAGACCCCCCGCGTCCTGATCACCCTCGAAGGTCTCACCAAGGTGCTTGAGCGCACCAAGAACTAATCGAACAATGAAGCCCGCTTCCGAAATCATCAGCCGCCCGATCCTCACGGAAAAGGCCTCCGGCTTAGCTGAAGCCAACAAGTACGTCTTCGAGATCCTGCCCGGCTGTGACCGCGCCCAGGTGAAGACCGCTATCGAGGCCGCCTTCAAGGTGTCCGTCCTCAAGGTGAACATCCTGATCCGCAAGGGCAAGATGCGCCGTAGCCGCCTCAGCGGTGGCTCGGTCTACCAAGAGACCCGCTCGCGTCGTGCCATCGTCACCCTGAAGAAGGGCGACGTTATCTCCCTCGCCTAATTTTCGGAGTAGACCCCGCCATGCCAATCGTCACCCATCGTCCTATCACCCCCGGCACGCGCTTCCTCGTTCGCGTGAAGACCGAGGGCCTGCACCCTGGTCGCCCTGAGCGCTCCCTCACGGAGAGCAATCACCGCGCCATGGGCCGTAATTGCTACGGCCGCATCACCTCCCGCCGTCGTGGGGGAGGTCATAAGAAGCTCTACCGCACCATCGACTTCCGTCGCGACCGCTTGGACGCTCCGGCCACCGTGCTCCGTATCGAGTACGATCCGAACCGTACCTCCCACTTAGCTCTCATCGAGTATGCCGATAAGACCCACTCGTACATTCTCGCCCCAGATGGCCTGAAGGTCGGTGATGTTGTCGTCAGCACCACGAAGCCACAGGAGCGTTTGACTCCTGGTCTTTCGCTGCCGCTCCGTCTGATTGCTCCATCCACCTTCATTCACTGCATCGAACTCGAGCCCGGTAAGGGTGCCCAGGTCGCCCGTTCTGCTGGCGGCTTCGCACAGCTCCTCGGCATCGAAGGTGACCGCGCAATTCTCCGCATGCCCTCGGGCGAACAGCGTTACATCAACGCAGATTGCCGCGCCACGGTGGGTATCGTCGGTAACGTCGATCACCACAACGCCAGCCTCGGTAAGGCCGGTCGTAGCCGCTGGAAGGGCATCCGTCCTCGTCAGCGTGGTATGTCCATGAACCCTGTCGACCACCCGAACGGTGGTGGCGGTGGTAAGAAAAAGGGTGGCGGCGGTCGCCAGCACCTCAAGTCCCCCTGGGGTCAGCTCGCGAAGGGTTTCCCGACGCGCACCAAGGCCAAGGCTTCGAACAACCAAATCATCCTGCGCCGCAACGGTCGCAAGACGAAGAAGGTCTAACTCTTAAACGTTACCCAAGCACATGGCACGCTCTCGTAAAAAAGGTTTCTTCGTCGACCCGCATATCCTCGACAAGGTTATGGTGGCCCAAAAGGCCAACAGCCGCAAACCGATCAAGACCTGGTCCCGTCGCTCGACGGTCACCCCCGACTTCATTGGTCTCAACCTGGAAGTCCACAATGGTAAGGCCTTCGTTCCCGTCTATGTGACGGAAAACATGGTCGGCCATAAGCTCGGCGAGTTCGCTCCAACGCGTACCTTCCGCCAGCACACCCAGCCTTCTCGTAAGGAAGCCCAGTAATCCTGTTCATGCGCTTCGCCCTCTCCATGTCGGTCTTGCTCGCTTCCGCTGCTGCGGTTTGCGCAGGCAGCCGTACGTTGGGGTCGGCCGAGTCGAATGGTCAGGCCAATGTCGTCGAAGTGGTCGTCGGTCGCAGTGCGGACCTTGTGGTCCTCGCCAGCGGTTACGACGCAGGTCTCCGTCCGGGTACCGTTTGTACGGTCTTCCGCGCGGGCCAAGCCTTCGGTTCGATTGTCGTCGCGGATGCCTCTGAGCATCGCGCCGTGGCCTTGATTCTTTCGCTCGACGGCGGCGCCCGCATCAATCCGGGCGACACCGTTACTCTCCGCGCTAATCCCCGCATCTAACCTAAACACCCTTTTATAACCGTCATGGAAGTCCACGCTCTCACCCGTTTTGCCCGCATGTCGCCCCAGAAGGTGCGCGAAGTCGCCCGCCAGATCCAGGGTCTCCCTGCCGAGGAAGCCGTCCAGCTCCTCCGCTTCATCCCGCGTAAGTCGGCACGCCTCCTGTCCAAGACTTTGGCCAGTGCGATTGCCAACGCCGAGAACAACCACCAGCTCTCCAGCGCCGATCTCATCATCGTTTCCGCCACGGTGAACCAAGGTCCCGTGCTCAAGCGCTCGATGCCCGCCGCGCGCGGCTCGGCCCACCCGATCCACAAGTCTATGAGCCACATCCGCATCGCGCTGGGCTCGGCCACCAAGTAACCCCTTACAAACCACACAATGGGACAGAAAGTAAATCCGATCGGCTTCCGTCTAGCCGTCCGCCGCAACTGGGAATCTCGCTGGTTCGCAACGACGCGCGATGGCGCCTTCGCTCGCAACATCCTCGAGGACTACCGCATCCGCGAGTTCCTGAAGGAAAAGCTCCGCCAGGCTGCTGTGCCCCGCATCTTTATCGAGCGTGCTGGCCCCAAGGTCCGCGTTCGTATCTGGACCGCCCGCCCGGGCGTTGTCATCGGCCGTAAGGGCGATGAACTCAAGAAGCTCCGTGAGGAGATCGCTGTCGTCGCCGGCAAGGCGAAGGCCGAGGACGTCATCCTCGAAGTCAACGAAGTGAAGCGCCCCGACCTCGTGGCCCAGCTCGTGGCTGAAAACGTCGCCCTCCAGCTTGAGCGCCGCATCTCTTTCCGCCGCGCCATGAAGAAGGCCATCCAGTCCACGATGCAGAACGGTGCCGACGGCATCCGTCTCCGCCTCGGTGGTCGCCTTGGTGGTGCCGAAATCGCCCGCGTTGAGTCCGCTCGCGTCGGTCGCGTTCCTCTCCACACCTTGCGCGAGAACATCGACTACGGTTTTGCTGAAGCCCGCACCCTCTACGGTAAACTCGGCATCAAGTGCTGGATTTGCGCCAAGGACTCCGAGTTCTAAACCGCCCTCGCACCCCTCTAACTAAAGACCCGCTTCCATGGCCAATCTTCAACCCGCCCGCACCAAGTGGCGCAAACACCGCAAAGGCAAGATCCGCGGTAATGCCACGACCTGCAACACCCTCGCTTTCGGCGATTTCGGCATCCAGTCCTTGGACCGTGCCCGTATCCCCGCTAACCAAATCGAGGCTGCTCGTATCGCCATCTCCCGCGCTTTGAAGCGTAAGGGCAAGATGTGGATGCGCGTTTTCCCCCACACCCCGGTGACCAAGAAGCCGGCCGAAGTCCGAATGGGCTCCGGTAAGGGTAGCGTCGAGTACTATGTGGCCGTGATTAAGCCAGGAACCATGCTTTTTGAGGTAGGTGGCGTGACGATCACCGTCGCCCGCGAGGCCATGCGCCTAGCCGATACGAAGCTCCAGGTCCGCTGTCGCTTCCTCGCCCGTGAAGAACTCGAAAAGTATTGATGCCTAAGGCCTTCCTCACCCATAACTGACCTCTTTTCCCGATGCGTACCTACCAAAAAGGCAAGCCTTCCGCCGCCTCCGCACTGCGTCCCCTGGCCGCCGCTGAGCTCCAGAAGCGCGTGCGCGAAGCCCGCGAGGAACTCCTCCAGCTCCGTCTCCGTAAGGCGACCGGCGCTGTCGAAAACTCCGCCCGTTTCCGTTCCCTCCGCGTCGACATCGCTCGATGCCTGACGGTGCTGAAGGCTCAGGCCGCCGCCGCTAAGTAACCCTTAAACCATTATTCCGATGTCCGAGACCCGCTCCAACCGCAAGACCCTCATCGGCTTCGTCGCCACCCGTTCGGGCGACAAGTCTGTGAAGGTAAATTTCCAATACACCGTCCTTCACCCCGTTTACGGCAAGGAAGTGAAACGCCGCACCGTGCTCCACGCCCATGACGAGAAGAACGAATGTAAGGTGGGCGATAAGGTCGAGATTATGGAGACCCGCCCTTTGTCTAAGCTCAAGCGCTGGCGCGTGATTCGCGTCGTCGAAGCCGCGAAGATTGCTGCCCAGCCGATTGACGGCTAATCCCCCACTACCTACTTTTATGCTTCAGATGCTTTCCCGACTCGACGTCGCCGATAATACCGGTGCTCGTCAGGTCCAGATGATCCGCCGCCTCGGCCAGATCACCGACACCGCCGGTATCGGCGACGTCATCATTTGCTCCGTCAAGGACTCGACCCCCGATGCCCAGTGCAAGAAGGGTAGCGTCGTCCGCGCCGTCATCGTTCGTACCGTGGCCCCAATCCGTCGTAACGACGGGAGCTACTTACGCTTCGACTCGAACGCGGTCGTCATCCTGGACGATAACGGCAACCCGAAGGGTACCCGCATCTTCGGGCCCGTCGCCCGCGAACTCCGCGGCAAGAACTTCATGAAGATCATTTCCCTCGCTCCCGAGGTCCTCTAATCCGCCATGTCTAAGACTGATATCAAACGAGGCGACGAAGTCGTCGTCATTGCCGGTGCCGACAAGGGCAAGCGCGGCGAAATCCTCACCTACGATCGGGACGCCGAACGCGTCACCATCAAGGGCCTTAACCTCGTCAAGCGCCACCTGAAGCGCACGCAGGAGGGCACTGGCGGCATCACCGAGAAGGAAGCCCCGATTCATCGCTCGAACGTGATGCTCGGCTCTCTCTGGGACGCCCGTCGTGCCAAGAAGCCAGCCAAGAAGTCTGCTAAGTAACCCTGACGAAACCACCCGAGATTTACACGAAGATGTCTACCAAGCCCTACCTTAAGAAGGCCTACCTCGAGAAGGTCGTCCCCGAGCTCATCAAGGCCCGCGGTTACAAGAACGTCCACCAGGTCCCTAACCTCACCAAGATTGTCCTTAACTCGGCTTTCAAGGCTGACGCTGACAAGGCCCACATGGCCGAAGTCGTAAAGGAAATCACCAAGTTGTCTGGTCAAAAGCCAATCATCACCTACGCGTCCAAGAGCGTCGCGAGCTTTAAGGTTCGTGAAGGCATGCCGCTCGGCTGCGTGGTTACCCTCCGGGGTGCCCGCATGTGGGAATTCATGCTCCGCCTTACCGCGGTGGCCCTCCCAATGATTCGCGACTTCCGCGGTGTCGGTAACCGCCTCGATGGTCGCGGTAACTTCTCCCTCGGGATTGTGGATCACACCATCTTCCCCGAAACCCAAGCTGACGGCTCTCAGCGTGCGAATATCGGTATGGACGTCGTCATCGTGACGACTGCCACCAACGACGACGAAGGCCGCGAGCTGCTCCGCATGCTCGGTATGCCGTTCCGCCGCTCCTCCGCCGCCACCGAAGCCGCCGCCGCCACCGCGAAGGCCTAACCCCTCACCTTACACACCAGTATGGCCAAGAAGTCTGTCATCCAACGCGCCCTCAAGCGCGATCGCCTTGTCGCCAAGCACGCTGCCAAGCGCGCCGAGCTCAAGGCAATCCTCCTCAGCCCCAAGACCACCGAGGACGAGTTTTACGTCGCCCAGCGCAAACTTACCGAGTTGCCCCGCAACTCGTCGAAGGTTCGTCATAAGAACCGCTGCGCTATCTCGGGCCGTCCACGTGCGTTCATTCGCAAGTTCGGCCTCTCCCGTATCACCTTCCGCGAACTCGCCCTTGGTGGCCAGATTCCCGGTGTCACCAAGGCATCCTGGTAACCTCCGACCGCAACGACTATGTCCGCTTCTAACGATACCATCGGAGATTTCCTGACCTCCATCCGCAACGCATCTAAGGCCGAGAGGGCCACGATTGTCGTCCAGTGGTCGCGCCTCCGCGAAGGCGTGGCCCGCATCCTCACGGAGGCCGGCTACGTTGCCAGTTTCCGCAAGGCTGAGCGCGAAGAAAAGCCCGTCCTCGAACTCACCCTCAAGTACGTCTCCGGAGTGCCTGCGATCACCAGCATCGAGCGTGTCTCGACCCCTGGTCGCCGCGTCTACGCCGGCTACACGACCGTGCCGAAGGTGATCGGTGGCATGGGCGTCTCCATCCTTACCACTTCCCGTGGCGTCATGACCGATGCCGAGGCTCGTCGCCAGAAGGTTGGCGGCGAACTCCTCGCCAAGGTCTGGTAACCCAACCCCCTAACAAAAAAGTCATGAGCCGCATTGGCAAACAACCCGTCCCCGTCCCCGCCTCCGTCAAGGTAGCGATTAACGGTCAGACCATCTCCGTCGAAGGCCCGAAGGGTAAGCTTTCGCACACGTTCCCCGCCCAGATTGGCGTGACTGTCGACAAGTCCGTCGTCCAAGTCGCTGACCTTTCGGCAAAGAAGGACTCAGGTCCTGTCTTTGGTACCACTCGCGCCATCATCCGTAATATGGTGGAAGGCGTTGAGAAGGGTTACAGCAAGACTCTCCTGATCGAAGGCGTCGGCTTCAAGGCCGCCCTTAAGGGGAACGTCCTCGACCTCGCCCTCGGCTACTCCCACCCGATTCGTTACACGGTACCTGTAGGCGTCACGGTCGTCGTCACCGACGGCACGAAGCTCCTCATCTCCGGTGCCGATCGTCACATGGTTGGCCAGGTCGCTGCCTCCATCAAACTCTACAAGCCGGTCGAGCCTTATAAGGGCAAGGGTGTTCGCGTCGAAGGCGAATACGTCCGCCGCAAGGAAGGCAAGAAGACCGCCTAACCCGCTCGCCACTCACCTTCATGAATATTTCCAAGAAGAACCTGCTCGTGCAGAAGCGCCGCTGGCGCATCCGCAAGACGGTGCAAGGCACCGCCGCTCGCCCGCGCCTCGCGCTCAAGCTGACCCACCTCCACCTCTACGCCCAGGCGATCGACGACGATCGTGGTGTGACCCTCGTGGCCACTTCCACTACCTCGAAGGATTTCCGCGGCCAGAAGCTCCGTCCGACCGTCGCCGGTGCCACCGCTTTCGGTGCCGCTTTCGGCGCGAAGGCCAAGGCCGCTGGTCTCACCACCGTGGTCTTCGACCGTGCTGGTCGCCGTTACCATGGCGCCGTCAAGGCGTTTGCCGATGCCGCCCGCGCCGCTGGCCTCCTCTTCTAATAAAAATTCCATGAGCGAAGAAACCAAGAAAGCTGCGGCCCCAGCCACCCCTGCTGGCAACACCGGTCCTGCTGGTAACGCCGGTCCTGGCCCGGGCCCTGGCGGCGACCGTCGTGGTCCTGGCGGTAACAATAACCGTCGTGGTCCTGGTGGCCCTGGCGGTCCTCGCGGCCCGCGCCGCGACAACCGCAACGAAGGTCCTGCCTCCGAATACAACGACAAGGTCGTGCACATCAACCGTTGCTCGAAGGCCACCAAAGGTGGCCGTCGCTTCAACTTCGCTGCGCTCGTCGTGGCGGGTGATGGCAAAGGCCGCGTCGGTCTCGGTTACGGCAAGGCCAAGGAAGTACCCGATGCTATCCGCAAGGGTACCGACCGTGCTCACCGCGCCCTCGTCCACGTCAATCTGCGTAGTAACACTATCCCGCACGAAGTCATCGGCCGCGCTGATGGTGGCGTCGTCATGCTCCGCCCGGCTTCACCGGGTACCGGCCTCATCGCCGGCGGTGGTGTCCGTGCTGTCCTCGAAGTGGTCGGCCTCAAGGACGTCCTCTCAAAGTCGATGGGTTCGAATAACCCTCAGGCTATCGTGAAGGCGACGCTTGATGGTCTCGCCCAGCTCCGCACGCTCGAACAAATCAAGTCTCTCCGCGCTTAAGCGGACCTCCCAACTATGAAGCTCCATTCTTTGCCCGCCATTAAGGGCTCCACTCACCGTCACAAGATCCTCGGCCGCGGTCGCGGTACGGGTCACGGTAAGACTTCCGGTCGTGGTCACAAGGGTATGAAGGCCCGTTCTGGTGGCGGCCACCGCCCCGGTTTCGAAGGCGGCCAGATGCCCCTTTACCGCCGTCTACCTAAGCGTGGTTTCAATAACGTAAACCGTATTGATTACGCCGTGGTTAACCTCCGCGACATCGAAGCGCTCGAAGGCTCGACCCTTGGTCTCGCTGAGTTCAAGGCTCAAGGCGTGCTCCGCTCCAACGCCCCGCTCCTCAAGGTGCTGGCTACGGGCGAAATCACCCGCGCCGTCACCGTTTCGGCCCATCGTTTCTCCGAAGCTGCTAAGCAGAAGATCCTCGCCGCTGGCGGGAAGGTCATCGAGCTCGCAGTCAAGGCGACGAAGGCAGAGTAACCTTCGGAAAGACGCCTTCCGCGATGTTTTCGGCTTTTGCCAATTGCTGGAGGATTCCTGAACTCCGGGCCCGTCTGCTTGCGACGGTCGCCCTCGTGTTCGTGGCGCGTATTGGGGCGAACATCCCGCTGCCAGGCATCGACCCGAAGGACATCATGGATTACTACGCAACGATGTCCGATAAGGCATCGGGCGGCGTGGTGGCCATGTATAACATGTTCACGGGGGGTGCGCTCCTTAAGGGGGCGATTTTCTCGTTGGGCATCATGCCCTATATCAGTGCTTCGATCATCATGCAGTTGATGTCGGCGGTGGTGCCTTCCATTGCCCGCCTCCAGCAGGAAGGCGAAGTCGGCCGCCAAAAGGTCGCTCAGTATTCCCGCTACCTCACCATTATCATCGCGGTCGTCCAGTCGGCCTTGTTGTTGGGCGCCTTCTGTAATCCTACTAAGGTTGGTCAGGCCCTCGGCTTAGGGAGCTTCGTCGGCGAGATTGTGGTCATGGAGAACAAGACGCTCTTCGTCTGCCTCGGCGTGACGATTTTAACGTCTGGTTCGATTGTGATGCTTTGGCTGGGGGAACAAATTACCCAACGAGGCATCGGCAACGGCACCTCCATCCTAATTACCATTGGCATCTTGTCGGATATCCCTGGTGCGATCACCAGTTTTGTCGACGTGGCTTTTGGCGGTAAGATTGGTGCTGCCGCCGTCAACTCCCATGGTTGGGAAAAGGCGGCCGGCATGATCGTCCTCTTCGTCCTCGTGACCGCGGCGATGGTGGCCATCAACCAAGCCGTTCGTAAGATTCCGATTCAGTACGCCCAGCGCATGGTCGGGAAGAAGATGTATGGAGCGCAGACTAACTACCTACCGCTCAAGGTGAACTATGCGGGCGTGATGCCGGTCATTTTTGCCGGCGCGATTCTCAGCTTCCCGCCGATGCTGCTCAACCCATTGAGCACCCTTTCGCCGACGCTGGATTTCCTCCGTGGTTGGGCTGACCTCTTCCAGAGCCAAGGTTGGTTCCACTACCTCTCGTATGCGGTCCTAATCTTTGGTTTCAGCTACTTCTGGATTTCCATCATGTTCCGCCCGGTGCAGATCGCGGATGACCTTAAGAAGAACAACGGCTACATCCTCGGCGTGCGTCCTGGCGAGCACACCGCGGCCTTCCTAGACTTCGTGATGACGCGCCTCACGGTGGCTGGTTCACTCTTCCTGCTCATCATCGCCCTGATGCCTGACTTGTTCATGTTGCAGCTGGGTTTCCCGGCGCGTCTCGCAACCTTCCTCGGCGGCACGGGTGGCCTTATCACCGTTGGCGTCATGCTCGATACGATGCGCCAGATTGAGACCTACCTCTTGCAACGTAACTACGAAGGTTTCTTGAAGAAGGGTCGGATCGGCAGCATGCCGGTGCCAGCTCCTGCCCAGCGTCCGGCTGATTCCGCCGCCGCCCTCGGCTCCATGGAGAAGACCTGCATGGTGCTCTTTGTCCTCGGGGTGGCTGCTTGGATTGCCAACCACTGGGGTTCGTTCGCTAAGTAAGCCTTTTCCGGGATGATTGATCTTAAGTCGGAGGCGGAGGTAAACCGGATGCGTGCTGCTTGTACCGCCGCCGCCCGCGTACTCCAAGATCTCTCCTCGCTGGTCGTGCCTGGTGTTTCGACGGCCGGCCTCGACGCGGCCGCCCGCGGCCTTATGACTCGCCATGGTTGCGAGAGCGCCTGCCATGGCTATGTGGTCGGTCGCCTGACCTACCCCGGTTATGTCTGCATCTCCGTGAACGACGAAATCGTCCATGGGATCGGTGCCCCCGATCGCATCATCCGCGACGGCGACCTCGTCTCGCTCGACGTCGTTGTCCGCCGCGAGGGCTTTATTGGCGACAACGCCCGGACCATCGTGGTCGGCAACGCCCCCGCTGAAGCTCTCGCCCTCTGCCGGGACACCGAAAATGCCCTCCATGCCGGCATCGCGGCCGTGAAGCCCGGGAATAGGGTAGGGGACATTTCCGCCGCTATCCAAGCGGCCTTAAGCCCCCAGGGGTACGGCATCGTCCGTGACTTCGTGGGTCATGGCGTTGGGCGCCAGATGCACGAAGAGCCGCAAATCCCTAATTTTGGTAAGGCGGGAACTGGACCTAAACTATTGGCTGGTATGGCTTTAGCCATTGAGCCTATGGTAAATTTAGGCACCCATAAAATCATTATGGCTGCCGACGGTTGGACCGCCCGGACCGCTGACGGCAAGGTTTCCGCCCACTTCGAACACACTGTTTTAGTGACCGAAAAAGGGGCTGAAATCCTGACCCTGCCATAAACTATATTTTTTGCTTCCAAATCCACCCAGAACCTTCAAGTTCCGACCTCTTTCCCACCTTCCAACCAGCACGGACACCATGCCACGAATCCTCGGCGTAGACATTCCCAATAACAAGAAAGTAGAGTACTCGCTCCGCTACATCTATGGCATCGGCCCCTGCCGCGCCACAGAGATTTGCGATGCCCTCGGCTTCGACCCTGCCATGCGCGCGTCGAATCTGTCGGAAGAGCAGCTCAATAAGATTGTCGAGTACATCGTCCGCATGGGCTATAAGTGCGAGGGTGACCTCCGCCGCGACATCGCGCAGAACTTGAAGCGCCTCCAGGCCATCAAGTGCTACCGCGGTCTCCGCCACTTCCGCGGCCTCCCAGTCCGTGGTCAGCGTACCCGGACCAACGCTCGTACTCGTAAGGGTAAGCGTAAGACCGTCGGCGTCGCCGCGGCCCCTGCTAAGTAATCATTTAACCACTACATATATTTCCCGATGAGCGAAGAAGCCCCCAAGACCCCCAAGGCACGCAAGCCTAAGGCCACCGCGCCTGATGCTGCTGCCCCTGCCGCCGCCCCAGTGACCGACGTCA
>CAITUF010000180.1 GCA_903895475.1 uncultured Opitutia bacterium
AGTGGGGCGCTGGACGCAGGAACGTGCCATTGAAGCCAATCGCCGTCGGCTGCCGGCAACGTCACCGCAGCTGCGCACGGTACCGGTCTATGCCGACGAAAACAGCGTGACGCCCATGCGCCAAGCGCCAGTGGCCGAGCTAAAGGCAGGAGAAATCTATGGGGTACCCGCCGGCCACGTTGCACCAGTCTGTGGACGTTTACTGCACACTGCAACGGAGCTAAGCCTCGTCTGGATTAATGGTGAATCCGAACCGGTACCCTACCCACAAGGACGGCTCATCCCCTCGGGCGGCCTTAACCTTGGCCCACAAGAGATTCGTGTGTGCGCCGCGGAAGACTGGGCCGACTCGATGGTACGTAAGTTAAGCGAAACCTCCGGAGACGGTGCCTTTCGACCGCGCACGCTGGAACGCATCCTGACCATCTACTTGGGGACAGTCATCGTCATCGCCCTGCTAGGATTTGGTCTCCGTGGCGCCCTGACTCACGACTGGGGCGCGGCCCTGCAGTCCGCGATTTCGGTCCTCATCGTCTCCTGCCCTTGTGCCATCGGCTTGGCCTTCCCCTTAGCCACTGAACTCGCCGTCGGCGCCCTCCGCCGCAGTGGTGTCTACGCACGCGACCCGCGGATCTGGGAACGAGCCCTCTCGGTCCGGCGAGTCGTTTTCGATAAGACTGGCACCCTCAGCCTGGAAACTCCACGCCTCACCAATCCCGAGGCCTTGGCTGGACTCTCGGCGCAGGAAAGGACCGCCTTGGCGACCTTGGTCGACCAGAACCTCCATCCGTTTGGTCGCGGGCTGCGCGAAGCCCTCGGCGTGGCCGCCGCCCGGACTTGCGAAGGCCGGCTGGAAAGCATCCCAGGCAAGGGCATGATTTTGCAGGACGCTCCCGGAACGCGCTGGACGCTAGGTCGGATCGACTGGCATCGTCGCCCTGAAAGCACCGCGGCGGGTTCACAGACGGAATTCTGCCGCAACGGCGAACGGCTCGCCCTCTTTACTTTCGAAGAGGACCCACGCCCGAATGCCGCGGAAGAAATCGCCGCGCTCCGCGCTCAGGGACTCGAGGTTTTCGTGCTCTCCGGTGATCGGCCGGCCAAGGTCGCGACTTTACTCCAGGCGGTTGGCCTCCCGCCCTCCGCCGGACTCGGCGACCTCAGCCCTGAGCAAAAGGCCACTTGGATTCGCGAGCACGATGGCAAACACACGCTCATGCTCGGCGACGGCGCCAACGATGCGCTCGCCTTCACCGAAGCCACGCTCCGCGGCACGCCGGTGGTCGACCTCAGCCTGCTCGAACAAAAGGCCGACTTTTACCTCCTCGGACGCGATCTGCGCGGCTTGAGCAAACTCTTCGCCATGGCCCGCCTGCGACGGCGCGTACTCACCGAAGTCTTCCTCTTCACGGTCAGTTACAACGTGCTGGTCATCGCGCTCTCCTTGGCGGGCCGCATGTCGCCATTACTCGCCACGGTGCTGATGCCGGCGAGCGCAATCCTGACGCTACTGCACGTGACGGCCCGCCTGCGCCGCCGTTGAACGCTTGAGGTCCAAGCCGGATCGGCTATGCGTCTAGAGATGCGGAGCACCCCACTGGCCATCCTCGTATTCGGCACGCTCGCTCCGGCCGCCGACTTACCGTTGCCACCGCTGGCGACCGGACAACCCACCGCGGGGAAACGCGTCGCTCTCACTGCCCCGGGATACGCTGGCACCGAGGTGCACCACCTCATCGCGTTGCCGACGGACTGGAGCCCTCAAGCTAAAGCCCAAGGTAGGCGCTGGCCGGTCATCGTCGAATACACGGGCAACTATTTCCCTACGTCCGGTTCGACCGGCGAAGTTGAAGGCGCCGCCTTAGGGTACGGCCTGAGTCGCGGTCAGGCCATCTGGGTCGTCCTACCCTACGTCGCCGTGGACCGTCGGCGCAACGAGGTCACTTGGTGGGGCGATATCGACGCCACCGTCGGCTACGCGAAGACGAACATCCCCCGGATCTGTGCCGAGTTCGGCGGCGACCCCAAGCAGGTCGTCCTGTGCGGATTTTCCCGTGGAGCCATCGGGGTCTCCTTCCTCGGCCTGCACGACGACGAGATCGCGAAGCTCTGGTGCGGCTTCTGGGCGCACGATCATTTTGACGGCGTGAGGGCCTGGAGCGCCCCGTGGGGAGCGCCGCTCGCCCGCTACCGCGAAGAGGCCACTGTCCGCCTGCGTCGACTGCAGGGACGCCCGGTGCTGATTAGCCAAGCCTACCCTGGCAATCAGACTCGCGACTTCGTCGAGCCCCTCGCCGCGAAGAACGTGGACTACCTTACGGTCGACATGGACGCGCTTTACGGGAAATTCCCGAACGCTGCCGTCAAGCATCCGCACAACGACCGCTGGCCGTTACGCGACGGCGAGGCGACGACCACCGCACGCGCTTGGTTCGCGCGCGTGACGGCGGCGGATAAGCCCGCAAGGTAAGCGGGCACAAAAAAGGCCTCGGGGTGAGCCGGAGCCTTGTCTGTTTGTTTAACCGGGGCTTAGCGACGGTCCGGACGGTCGCCACGAGGGCGGTCCATCGGCTTCGGGGCGGGGGCGTATTCGCGACCTTCCTTCTCGGCGATGGCAGCACGGCGCGAGAGGCGCACGCGGCCCTTGTCGTCGATGCCAACGCACTTCACGATGATCTCATCACCGAGCTTGCAGATGTCTTCGACGCGCTCGACGCGGAAGTCAGCGAGTTCGGAGATGTGCACGAGGCCTTCCTGACCCGGGAGGCATTCGACGAAAGCGCCGAATTCCTTGACCGAGCGCACGATACCCTTGTACGTCTTTTCGAGTTCGATTTGAGCCGAGAGGAGGTTCACTTCGTTGACCGCGCGGGCCAGCTTTTCGCCATCCGTCGCGAAGATCGTAACCCAACCGGAATCGTCCTGGTCGATGTCGATCTGGCAACCGGTGTACTCGGTGATGCGCTTGATGTTCTTGCCGCCTGGACCAATGAGCGCGCCGATCTTGTCGGACGGAATCTTGATGCGGTGGGTGCGGGGGGCGCAGGGCTTCAGCTCTGGACGGGTCGACGGCATCACCTTACCCATGATGTCGAGGATGGCGTCGCGGGAGACCTTGTTCTGGGCGATGGCTTCCTTGGCGATGCCGATTGGCAGGCCGTGGATCTTAAGGTCGAGCTGGAAGGCGGTGATGCCTTCACGGGTACCGCAGATTTTGAAGTCCATGTCACCGTAGTGGTCTTCGGCGCCGATGATGTCGGTGAGCACGCGGTACTTCACGATCTGGCCGCTCTGGTCTTCGGTCACGAGACCGCAGGAGATGCCGGCCACTGGAGCCTTAATGGGCACGCCAGCGTCGAGGAGAGCGAGGGTCCCACCGCAAACGGAGGCCATCGAGGTGGAACCGTTCGATTCCATGATCTCGGAGACGAGACGGATGGAGTACGGGAAGTCCTGCTCGGAAGGCAGCACGGAGAGCAGCGAGCGCTCAGCGAGGTTACCGTGGCCGGTTTCGCGACGGCTGGTCATGCCGAAACGACCCGTTTCACC
>CAITUF010000181.1 GCA_903895475.1 uncultured Opitutia bacterium
CTGGTAACGTCCTCGGCGACCTTATTGAATCCGGTGCCGCCGAAGTCACGCGCCTCGACACGGTCTTCCGCCAAGGCGCCCGCTCAGGGATTGTCACCGTCGCCCACGGCATCCTGCATGGAGACACGACCCCGCCAATGCCCGTAGAGGATCCGACGAAACTCGATTTCACGCAGGACATCCACTTCGTCCGGGCGGACGACCCTGAGGCCTGCGTGCGCATGGTTACGCGGCTCTGCTGTGAGATTCTGCCGAAGGCGCTCCGGTTCGACCCGCTACGCGACATCCAAGTACTCGCCCCGATGCACAAAGGTTCAGGCGGCATTCAGGCCTTCAACACAGCACTCCAGGAGAAGCTCCGCGGCGCCGGCGCGCGCCCAGGACGCATCACCATCGGCGATAAGGTCATTCAAACGCGCAACAACTACGACAAGCTCGTCTTCAACGGGGACTTCGGCGTGGTCCTCGATGTGCAGGCCGAAAGCGGCGACCTACTGATCGACTTCGACGGGACCCGCGTGGAACTAGAGCGGGGCGAGCAAGGCGACTTGCACTTAGCCTACGCGGTCAGCATCCATAAGTCGCAAGGATCCGAATTCCCCGCCGTGGTGGTGCCCCTGCTTCGGCAGCACAGCATCATGCTCGCCCGCAACCTCGTCTATACGGCAGTAACGCGCGGCCGTAAGCAAGTCATCCTCGTCGGCGACCCCACCGCCTACGCGATGGCCGTGCGGAACGCGTCCGACTCTCGTCGTATCACCGGACTGCTGCCCCGTCTGAAAGACGAGGCCTGATCAGACGCGCACGCGCAATGTGCCGCGGGTGACGCCCAGTTGGTTGAGGACCTTCAGGTCATTCCAGAGTTCGGTACCGGTAATCTTGCCATCCAGGAGCGCTTGATAGCGTTCCAAGGTGCGCGTGACCGTGGCGGCATCTTCGTCGACAAATTCGATGCGGAAACGACGCACGCCCAAGGCCAGCAACTCGGTCGCGTATTCAGCGCCAGTCTGGGCGCGCGAGTTGTATAAAGTATTTCGGCAACCCGCATCGGCCTTCAGGATATGTTCGGCCCCGACGCGGTCGCGGAGCTTAACGCGGTGCTTGTCGCACGGGCGGCCGCAATCGCGGTAATCCTTGCCCTTCGAAAGGAAGGCACAGAACACGCAGTGCTCCATATGGAACATCGGCATGTGCTGGTGGAGGGTGACCTCAAACCACGCGGGCGGGGCGGACTTTAGCAACGCCGCCAGCTGGGCGGAATCGAGGTCATATGAGGCGGTGACGCCTTCAAGCCCGTGGTGCTTAACGAGCCACTCGGCGGTGAGACCGTTGGCGATATTGAGTGAGAAGTCGGCCCGGCGGCGCTTCCCGGCGAAGGCACGAAGGTCGTCGTGGTTACGGACGAGGTAGCCGTCGGCTTCGCAAGAAAGAACGATTTCGGTGATGCGATCCTCGCCCTGTTTATGGACGCGCGGACCCATGGCCCAGAACTCGACCTTACGGCCTGCTTCTTGCTCGTAGGCGCGTACACGGGCGACGGCGGCCCGGAACTTCTTCGGGTCTTCAAATTCAGCGTAGATCACGCGAGCACCCCAAGCCAACGCGGGCTCAAGCTGCTCGGGCTCACGGATGACTGTGATGATTTCTGGCTTCGGCAAAGTTGCTGGCACGACTTCAACGGGCACCTGCCAAGCGGCGGAATCCTGCGGCAGTAAAGTCCAAGTGAGCGGCTCCTGCCGGAGTTCCGTGAGTCGCTCGGAGAGTTCCCGGCGGAGGCGATTGAGTTCGCTGACTGGGACGATGAGAGCGCCTTCGAGGTCCGCCTGAACGTCGCCGACTTCGTAACCTGTATCGCCTAGGCGGCCGAGCTGATCACGGAGGGTGTCGACATCCATCGGACGCTTCTCCGCCTGGGCGCAGGGCATCGCGGAATCGGCGGCAACAACGTGCCCTTCCCCATCGTTAAATTCGACGCGTAACGGCTGACCAAGACGGCCGATGACCTTGACTGAAATCGTTCGGCGATAGTTAGGCCGCTCACGGTCCCACGAATCATGTAGGCGCTTATCGAGCTCTTGGTCTTTCGTCTTCCAGAGCAAGGCGCCCGGGACGACCAGCGACCAATCCACGTCGGCGCGACCGAAGCGGACGAACGTGAGGCCACCACGGGCGGGCTCGAGGCCATGCACGAAACCGCCTTGCTCGCGTTCAGCCGGTTTACCTTGGTCAAAGACCACGCCGTCGCCGGGCTTCAAAGGCCCTTCGAGGCGCATCGTCACGCCGTTGCTCGCGATATCGACGACCGTGCCAAGCAAAGCACCACGCTTCTTACCAAAGCGGGCATGCACCAAGCGCTGGTTATCGATGCCACGCAGCCATCCAGTGTGAAGACCACGTGAAAAAGTCATCTGCATGGCGTAGTCCTCTTCGCGACGGACCTGCTCGGCCGCCTGATCGGCGTTACCGCCTTTTTGGAGGGCATCCCAAGCGGCATCCACGGCGCGCCGGTAAGCCTTGGTGATGGCGGCGACGTACTCCGGAGACTTCAGGCGACCCTCAATCTTCAACGACTTGACCCCGGCACGAATTAAGTCGGGCACCACCTCGATACTCGCCAGGTCCTGCGGCGAGAGCAGGTACGCCTTATCCCCGAGAGCGCGAACGACCCCGTCGACGACCAGTTCGTAGGGTAAGCGGCAAGCTTGGGCACACTCGCCACGATTGGCGGAGCGGCCACCGAGCGACTCACTGGTCAGGCACTGCCCCGAATAGGCCACGCAGAGGGCGCCGTGGACAAAGACCTCGAGGTCGAGGGGGGCGGGTTTCGTCCCTTGTTCGGACTGGAGTTTCTCGATTTCAGGAATGGATACCTCGCGACCTAACACGGCTAAAGATGCGCCCAGCTCCTTCGCGTAATCGACGCCCGCGGCGCTCGTGACCGTCATCTGCGTTGAGGCGTGGATGGGGAAATCTGGCGAGATCCGGCGAATCAGGCGGCAGATACCAGCGTCCTGAACGATGGCGGCGTCGACCCCTGAGGCAATGATCGTGCGGAGCACCCGGGTAGCCTCGGCGAGTTCGTCAGGGAAAATGAGCGTGTTGAACGTCACGTACCCCTTGACCCCGCGGCCATGCAGGTAGGCCATGAGGCTGGGCAAGTCGGCCTCTTCGAAATTATGGGCCCGGACCCGGGCATTAAAGCGCCCCACCCCGAAGAAGATAGCGTCCGCCCCGTTCTCGACCGCTGCCTTGGCACAATCCCATTCCCCCGCAGGCGAGAGGACTTCGGGCTTTCGGAGGGCGGACTGGAGGGAGGCGACGGGCACGACCCGACAATGAAGCCACCTTGCCCATAAGGGGAAGCGAGAAAGCGGGGCGGTCGGAGCGGGTTTAGCCCTCCCGTCCCTGCTTACATGGTTGCCCAGAAGCGTGGGGAGCCTTTCATTGATGCCATGGCCGACAAGCTCGAAGAAATCTTCAAAATGCAGGAAACGCTGAACAAGCGCATCGGCGTCGAAACCGCCGGCATGACCGAGGAGGAAAAGGTGAAATGGACCCTCAACTACCTCCGCGCGATGCAGCAGGAGATGGCCGAGCTGACTGACTCCGTGCCTTGGAAGTGGTGGGCCAAATACCAGAAGTTCGACGAGCAAAACGCCCGCGTCGAGGTCATCGACCTCTTCCACTTCCTCATCTCGATTGCCCAGGTCCTCGGCATGTCCGCTGAAGACGTCTATCAGGCCTACCTGAAGAAGAACGCCGTCAACCACCAGCGGCAGGACTCGGGCTACGTCCAGAAAGACGAAAACGATTCTCGCCACATCTAAGCTTACCCCGCCCCATGTCGACCCGCACCCCCGCCCGCCGTGGCTTCACGCTCATCGAGCTCCTCCTCGTGATCGCGATTATCGCCATCCTCGCCTCCCTCACTTTCTCCCTCTTCAAGGCGGCCAAGAACGGTAACAACAAGGCCACCGCCAAGGGGGAAATCACGGCCCTCTCCACGGCCAGTGAAATGTATAAGAAGATGTATGGCGACTATCCTTGCCGCAACACGGGCGGGCTCAGCGGTGGCGATGATCCCGGGTTCCGCAAGGACCTCTTCGACCAACTGGTCGGCCGCAAGCGCCTCGTCAGTACGGCCCTTAGCGGCGGCGGCACTTCCGTCGCACTCAAAAACTACAACGACGCCACTCTGCCCGGTGGCTCGACGCGCAAGATGAAGCCCTTTCTCAGCGTTGGCGCGGTGAACTCCAATGACGACAAGTCCCTCGGCCTCAATGACTGGACCGGCGGGGCCGCGGCGGCCTATGAGTTCCGCGACCCTTGGGGCAATCCGTACGACTTCCGTTACCGCATCCTCCCCAGCTCCTCGACGGCGATCCAGAACCCTACGACCGGACTCTTCGCCACGCCCTTCAGCCTTTGGCTAACCCCTGGCTTCCTCATCGTTAGCTGCGGCGCGAACTACATTGAACCGACCAATCCCGCCGATGCCCCGAGCTACGCCGACTATTGGGATGACTCTGGTGCGAACCCGATGTCGAAGTCAGGCATCGTCCCCGCCACCTACAGCGACGAGTCCAACGCGGATGGACCATTCCGCTCGGATAACATCACTAGCTGGACGAACTAGGCCGGCGGGCCGTCCGGCTGCGGACGGATGCAATGGACTAAGCCTACGCACACCCACCACGCCAAAGCGGCCGTGGCCAAGGTGTGCGAGAGGAAGTGTTCGCCGCGCGCGATTTGGTAGAGGCCCATCCAGAGGCCGAACCCGAGGCCGAGCCAAAGGCCCCATGCCCGACGAGCCTTAGGCAGAGACCAATAAAGACAGAGAAGCGCAAAGCCCCCGCTGGCATGCCCGGCGGGAAACGCATTACTGGGGTAGCCGCTCGGCTTCGCTTCAAAAAGCAGGAGGTGTTCCCAGGTGCCACCATACATTTTCAGCGCCAGCGGCGTAGCCATCTGACTGATGGCCCGCAGCTGTGTCGCCATGACTGTAACCGTCGCGAGACAAAGTAAGGTGAACCAAAAAAGCCTTGAAGCCCGCCCCGTGAAGGTCGCCCCCAGTGCACGGACCAAAGTCACCACCGCCAAGAGGATGATGAGGGCCTTCGGGCCGTCGTAAGCCAACCACCGACCCCAACGTGCCTCATGGGGAATCAGCCAAGCCTTACCGTCCCAAAACACCCCTTGAAACCACAAGTCAACGGTTTCGCCGCCGAGACCCGGAAACCCGAAGAAGACCACCACCGCCACGAGGGCGAGGCTCGGCCACAGGAGCGACGGGCGCTCAGCGCTTGGGATTGGCGAGTCCACCTTGGTTAAAGAGCTGGTCAGTGCCCTGATAGTAATCGATCGCCTGCTGCAGGGCTTCGTCATCGCCGGGCGCCGGCACCCGCGGAGAGAGTGCGCCCGTGGCTAGGTTGGCCTGGTACTGCGTGGCATTACGCACTGGCTTAAGGACCGTCAGCAAGCCATCACCGCGCAACATCGCCACCTTCTGGTAGTTGCTGATGAACGCACGAGGCTGGTAGCCCGGCTGCAGGACATCGGTACCCACGAAGCGTGAAGTGTAGGGAAGGTTGAGCAGCCCCAGTACCGTGGGAGCCGTATCAATCTGGCTCATCATCGGATCAAAGCGGCGGGCGGGAATATGTCCAGGGGACCAGATGAAAAGCGGAATCTCATATTTACGGACTTCCAATTCATTCTTACCGGCGACCGAAGCGCAGTGGTCGGAGACGATCACGAAGACCGTATCCTTGAACCAAGGCTTGTCGGCGGCGGCCTTGAGGAAGGCTCCGATAGCGTAGTCCGTATAAGCTACCCCGCCCTCACGGTTGACCAACTTGGGATCGATTTTACCGGCTGGCCAGGTGTAGGGACGATGGTTGGAAGTCGTCATCACGAAGTGATGGAAAGGCTTCCCCGCCGCGTGCGCCTTATCGGCTTCTTCCAAGGACCAAGCGAACGAGTCTTCGTCACACGCCCCCCAAGCATTGGCGAAAGTCGGCTTCTTGCCGGCCTCCAGCTGACGCGGTAGATCGACGAGACGATAGCCGTTCGCCCCGAAGAAGTAATTCATGTTATCGAAGAACCCATCGCCACCGTAAATGAAAGCGGTGTCGTAGCCCGCCTGCTTCAAGACCGAACCCAAAGTGCATAAGTCTTCGCAGCCCTTGCGACGCAGCACCGACTGTCCCGGAATCGGCGGGATAGATAGAGACAGGGCCTCCATGCCACGCACCGTGCGCGTACCGCCGGCGTAGCAATTCCGGAACCAGAGCGAGTCTTTGGCGATGCGGTCGAGGTTAGGCGTCAAGTTCTTGGCCGCATAGACTGGGTCGCCGTAGCAACCGAGGAACTCGGCGCTCAGGCTCTCGATGGTGATTTGGATGACGTTCAAGCGACGGGCGGGGCCCGCCGGCTTCACCTCGCGCGTGATGCCCTCGGGCTTATCGGCCTGCAGACGCTTGGACAGCCCAGCGACTGGATCAGATTTTGCCGAGGGGTAAAACCGTTTCCACTCGAGTTGATTCGCCCAGAAAGCCGCCAAGAAGGAATACTCGCCGTTCTTGGCAAGCTCGGTGTCGTAGCTATTGGCAAAACTTGGCTGGGGATCGCCCATGTGCCGCAGACCTGCGACCAAGCGTTCGCCCACGCCTGTATGGACGGTTGAAGCCGCCTTGAGGTCATGTCGGCCGACAGCGTAAGCGGAGACCAAGACCAACAACAACGGCGTGCCCAGCCAAGCCAACGTCCGCCAGCGGGGCGTGCCATCCTCGACGGCCCCTTCGGCCCACCACTGCGTGCAGCCTAATCGCCGCCAGACGAAATAGAAACCCGCGGCGACCAAGAACACCGCCGTGATGATGAGCGGGAGGTTGTAGGACTCCTGGATATTCTTCAGTACCTCGGTCGTGTAGATCAGGTAGTCGACCGCGATGAAGTTAAAGCGGACGCCGAACTCTTCCCAGAACAGGATTTCGGAAACCTTCCAAAACGTAAACAAGAACGCCCCGAAGCCCCAAGCGGGGAGCAGCACCCAACGGCGCCAGAACGCCCCACCGATGAGACTCAAGCCGGCGAACGGCAGCGTTAGGAACCAAGCCATCAGGCCATCGAAAAGGAAGCCAATGAATAGGGATGCGAACGTCGGCAGTCCCCAGGACACCTCACCCGCCGAAGCCAGCAGGAAGCCGAGTCGCAAGACCGTGCCGAGCGCGAGGTAAGTCAAGGCCAGAAGCCACGTGCCACCTTGGCGCGTCCGGATGTTCCGAAGAAGCAGTGCTTTCACGCCCGCACGATGCCTGCAAACCGCAGGAGGGGGCGAGCCTTTTTGGAGTCCAGCGTGGCGGTGGGTTAGTTACTTCTCTGGCACCTCGTCGACACCGGAACCGCCCCAGGGATGGCAACGCCCGAGGCGCTTGAGACCCAGCCTGACACCCTTTAAAAACCCGAATCGCTCCAAACTCGTCGCCATGTAGCAAGAGCACGTGGGGTAGAAGCGACAGCCCGAACCGGGGATCAGGTGGAGCGGCTTGGAGAGGAACTTCTTGTAGAACGCGACCGCCCCCAAGGCGCCGCGTGCCAACCAAGATGGCGGCGAGTCGCTCATTCGGCCTGCTTGGACGCCTTCGCCACGGCTCCGGCCACGGCGACGGCGTAAATCCGTCGCAAGTCCTTGAGCGGCTTGCGCAGCAAGCTCGGGCGGGCGATGAGGACGACCTCCCACCCCGCCGGCAATGCCTCCGGATCGGACCGGAAGAGCTCGCGTACTAGGCGTTTGGCCCGATTCCGGTTCACCGCTAACGGGATGGCCTTTTTGGCGACCACGACGGCAAAGCGCGCAGGCTGGACTTCAGCTCCCACCTCCGCCGGGCCGATATTCAAAAGAAAAGGCCCGCAGTCTAGCCGCGAGCCTTGGGAGCGGAGGCGTTGGAAATCGGCCGAGGCACGAATCCGACGTTCCCGCGGAAGACGCATGCGCTTACTTCCAGGAAGCGGTACCGAGGCGCTTGCGGCCGAGCTTACGACGAGCAGCGATGACCTTACGGCCGCCCTTGGTCTTCGAGCGAGCGAGGAAACCGCACTTGCGGGCGCGGGAGATTTTAGATGGGCGGTAGGTGGGTTGCATGGCGTTTGAAGGGGATAGCCAAGAACACCCCGCCCAGCCTGTCAAGCCCCACGCTTCCCGGCTTGGCAGGACGCCCCCGGACGGGAAAGATGGGGGTAATGAGCCCCGAAGAAGGAAAGAAGCGCCCCCTACCCCAGCGCGCCTACCTGAACCAGGAGTTCATGTGCAGCCCCCAGGCCCGGACCATCCGCGTCATGACGGAGCTCACCGAACCCCACCTACGGTTCAAGAAATACAACGTCCGCAACACGGTCGTCATGTTTGGCTCGGCCCGCACCCTGCCCCTCGAACAGGCCCGTACCCAATACGATGAGGTCAAAGCACTCATCGCCCGCGGCGAGTGTTCCGGTGCAGAATGCTCCGCCCGACTGCGTATCGCGGAAATGAACCTGCGCAGCGCCCCTTACTACGAAGCCTGTCGCGAACTCGCCTTTGAAATGACCAAGTGGTCGCTCTCGTTGCCTGAGTGGCAGCGCTTCTTGGTCTGCTCGGGTGGAGGCCCCGGTATCATGGAGGCCGCCAATCGCGGGGCCTTCGAAGCCGGCGGCCGTTCGGTCGGCTTGGGCATCGCGTTACCCTTCGAGCAAAGCCACAACCCTTACATCACCCCGGAGCTCGACCTCGAATTCCATTATTTCTTTGTTCGGAAATACTGGTTCCTCTACCTCGCCAAAGCGATGGTCGCCTTCCCCGGCGGCTTCGGGACGTTCGACGAGCTCTTCGAAATGATGACGCTCATCCAGACGGGTAAGACGAAGAAACATCTCCCGGTGTTACTCTTCGGTTCGGAGTTCTGGAAAAAGCTCCTGAACTTCGAGGTCTTCCACGAGTGGGGCATGGTCTCACCGGGAGACCGCGACCTGTATGTGCACGTGGACTCGGTGCAAGAAGCGCGCGACACCCTCATCAGCATCATCACCGAGAAGTATCTTAAGGATGGCAGCGAACCCAACGACTGACGGCGTGCTGGTCGCTTGGACGACTTTACCAACGCGGGAAGAGGCCGACCGGCTGGCCGCGGGCGCGGTGGCCGCACGTCTGGCGGCGTGCGCGCAGGTGGAAGGCCCCCTTCGCTCCCATTATGTCTGGGAAGGACAAGCGCAGGCTGAAGATGAATACCGCATCACCTTCAAACTCTCCGCAACGCAGGAACCGATCTTACGGACCTGGGTACACAGCCGCCATCCGTACGCCGTGCCACAGTGGCTCGCCGTCCCCGCGACCCACGTGAGCCCCGCCTATCAAGCGTGGATTCATGGCGTCCGCTAAAGCCCCATGACGACCAACACCCTCGAAGCCCTCCTCTACTTCCTCCTCGGGCTTGGCCTCCTGTGCGCCTGGACTTACGAGTACCTGAAGCGGCGGCGGACGAACGGCCCCGAAAGTTTTTGGCCCGGCACCTCCAGCGCCCCCTGGCAAGCCTCGCTCCTCATCGCCGCCGTGATGATCTTAATCACCATCGCCGAAACAGCGGTGGAACATCGCATGGGCGTGACGACCCAACAGTCCACCATCGCTCCGTCGTTTCTCCTCGCGATGCTCGGCGCGTCAGTGATCGAAGAAGCCGTCTTCCGTGGCTTCACCGCACCGAGTTATTTCGGTGGCCGTAAACTCCTGGCACTTATCCTCATCGGTTCGCTCGTCTTCAGTGCCATCCATCACTTTGACCTCCAAAGCACCCAAGGCCGCATCAGCGCCATCTTTGCTTTCGTGACTTCGATCTGGCTCTACCTGGCGCGTTTCAATCCACTCAATCCGGAACGGTCGCTCATCCCGTGTTTTACGGGACATGCCGTGCGTAATCTGGCGGTGTTCGGCGTTAAATGGGCACAAGGCTTCATAAACTGGAATTAGAGAGTC
>CAITUF010000182.1 GCA_903895475.1 uncultured Opitutia bacterium
ACGAACTTAATGCGTAAACTAGGCGTCCATGACGTCGCCGGGGTTATCCGCTTCGTCATCCGGCAGGGCTTGTACGACCCCAACGGCGAAGGCTGAGGCTTGCTAGACCTCCGGGCGCCATTAGGAGTAGGGTATGCTCCGCCTCTTCCGCGCTACCTTCTACCAATTACCCAAATGAAATCATATCGAGCCAGTATGATTTCGCTCTTCGCAGCCGCCCTGCTTTGCGGCGGATTCACCGCCAATGCGGCGACCTATTACGTCAGCCAGTCCACCGGCGATGACAGTCTCGACGGACTCGCCGCCGCCAAGGCGGGAGCGAAAGGCCCTTGGAAAACGCTCGCCAAAGCCTCCATCGAATACAAGCCCGGCGACAGCATCCTTCTCAAAAAGGGCGACACTTGGAACGAAGAACTCACCCCGAAAGGGAGTGGCACACCCGAGAATCCAATCCTAATCAGTTCCTATGGGCAGGGCAATAAGCCCCTCATTGACCGCGAGGATTTCAAGCAGGACCGCACCGGTATCCGCCTCGACAACAAAAGCGGCTACAAGATCGTGGGCATCGAATTCGCCCGCTGCATGACCGGCATCTACGCCGAATACGCCAAGGGTGCTCCCCCCCAGAAATACCTCTGGATTGAAGACTGCTACTTCCGTGACTCACTGCATTACGGACGCTACGAGGACTACCCGAAGCGCAAGATCGGCCTCGGCGTCTGCCTCTTCTCGTGGGAAACCGACAAGAAAATCGTCATGCAGGACATCATGGTGAAAAACTGTGTCTTCCGCAGACTTGCATCCGGCTTCTGGACGAACAGTCCCGACAACTTCAACAAGAACGCATCCTTCGTTTACAACTTCGCCAACCTGAATTTTGAAAACTGCCTCTTTGAAGAAGGCTACCAGTGGCAGCTCGGCATCCGTGGCGTGATCAAAGGCTCCGTAAAAAACTGTGTCACTCACGATATTGGTCGCGGCTTCCGCTCCTTCAACGGTGTGGCCGGAGCGATGTTCTTCCGTTGCAGAGACTGGATTTTCGAGGACAGCGAGTGGGGCTTTGTGGACATCGGCCTTGGTAGCGGTGATGGCGAGGCTTTCGACTTCGAGGGTAATTGCGACAATATGATCATGCGTAATTGCAACTTCCACGATACCGACGGCCCCGGCTTCCTCCTCTGCTGCTATGCTTCGGATGGGCATCCCAACATGGGGATCATCATGGAAAACTGCGTCATCAATGCGAAGTCCAAGCGCCCCCTTCAGCCGCGCGTCCGCGCAGCTATTATCAACACCACCGACTGGACCGAGGCAACGTGGAACAAATGCCGATTTTACCTCTCCAAAGGCGAGGGCATCATGGCGGTGATGGATCGCGAAAAAGACAAGCGCTCCACCTTCAAGGACTGCTTCGTCAAAAATCTCAGCGGTGCCTGCAGTTCACCAAAACATCCCGCCAAAATGACCGAGATTGCCGCTGCTGCCGGTGCGACGGGCCCTACATTCCTGCTCGATTTCGGACGCCCCGTTTCCATCAACGAATTCAAACTCAAAGAAGATCCGGCCTCCGGCATCTCGCGCTACATCATCGAAACCTGGGACGACAAAAAGTCGCAGTGGAAGAGTTGCTTTAATGGCATGGGCATCGGCGGCGAATTCGTTTGCGCCATCGTCCCGCAAACCACATCCATGGCGCGCCTTCGCGTCATCGCCAACAGCAAGGAAAAAGCGGTGCTCACTGCTTTTGATGCACACAATGACCCGCTGGGCGATGCTTTGAACGTTGCAAGAGGTAGCGACACACCCAACCGCCCCGGCAAGTAATAGCAACAACTCGCCGCAATCGTCCTCCTCGCCAAGAGAAATTCCAGCAAGGAAGTCGGCGCCCGACTCAACATCAGCACCAAGACGGCCGAAAGCCACCGCACGAACTTAATGCGTAAACTAGGCGTCCCTGACGTCGCCGGGGTTATCCGCTTCGTCATCCGGCAGGGCTTGTACGACCCCAACGGCGAGGGGTAAGGGCGGGCTTGCCTCGGCCTAGTCGGGGGGTATGCCTTCACGGATGCCCCGCTTCCTTGCTTACACTTGGTTATTGGCTTTAGCCGTATCCCTACCGGCAGCCGAAACCACCGCACCGACGACGCCCGCGCCCGCGCTGCGCTATGAGTCACGTGTCCTTCGTGGCTGGTCCGTGTTCATCCGCGTCGAGTTACTGACGGACGAGAAGCGGGCTGAAACCGAAAAGGGCATCGTGCTCATCGGCAAGCAACTGGAAGATATCGAACGTCTGGTCCCGGCCAAGGCCGTCACCCAGTTGAAGAAGGTGACGCTTTGGCTATCCCCTCCTTACCAAAAGAGCGCCGGTGCCGAATACCACCCCGGTGCCGGCTGGCTGAAACAGAACGGCCGTAACCCTGCGATGGCCAAAGGGGTCGAATTCTCGGGCGTCGCCAACCTCGATAAGGAGGTCCAACGCATGCCTTTACTGACGCTCCATGAGCTGGCTCATGCCTATCACGACCAGGTCCTCGGCTTCAACCACCCCGGCATTAAGGCCTTCTACGACAAAGCCGTCGCCAATAAGTCCTACGATAAGGTCAGCCGTAAGAACTGGGAGGGTAAAATGACCGAAGGGGTCCGTGCCTACGCCATGACGACCCCCATGGAATACTTCTCTGAGACGACCGAAGCATTCTTTGGTCAGAACGATTTCTTCCCTTACAACCGCAAGGAACTCGAAGCGCACGACCCGGAAATGGTCGTGTTGCTCAAGAAGATCTGGGGCGCGGAATAAGCCGGCTCAGAGCCGGATTCGCAGGCGCGGCGAAATCACCGTTCCGGGCGTGTTGGGCTTGCGCACCTTCGCAGCGGTACCTTCACCCAGCTCGCCTAAGGCCTTCTGAAACTCTGGCGGAATCGGTGAGGTGACCTTAAAGGTCAAGGTCTTGCCTTGCCACTCCAACTCGAGCTCGGTCGAGCAGGCATGCAAGAAGAGGCGCTTAAACCCACGCGCCGAGCCGAAGGTTTTATTAAACTCGAAATCACCATAGGTGCGGTCGCCCAAGATCGGGTGCCCATGATCGGCCGTTTGCACGCGCAGCTGATGCGTCCGACCCGTCCGTGGCTCAAGTTTAAGCAACGAAAGTGGGAGTGGTTCCGCCGCTGCCTTTTCCCATTGATACAAGGTGACCGCCGCCGAGCCGCCGCCCGCCGAGGTACCTGAACGCACGCCGCCGCCCGGGCCTTTGGACTTCACGAGTTGATCCTGCCAAGTGCCCCGTGGCTGACGAAGGCCCCGGCCCTTGACGATGGCGACGTACTTCTTACTGACTTTGGATTTGGCAAATAAGTCCTTCACGGCGTCGGCCAAGCCCGCATCCAAGCTCAGCAGCAAGACGCCACTAGTCGGCGAGTCTAAGCGGTTGAGGAGATACACGCGGCGGATACCACCGACGCCATCGCGGATATGGAAGGCTTCTTCCTCCATCGAGTAGTTACCTTGAATCAGGGTACTCTCGCGGTCGCCAGCTTCGCCATGATTAGGATGTGCCAAGATGCCTTCCGGCTTCTCGACGGCCAATAAGCCCGAGGGGTGTGAGGCAATGAGCCGCACTCCACGTCCGAAAGGAATCCAGGCAAAATCGGACATAGGGTCTAGCGGTATTGAAAAGTAAAGGTGATGACGTCACTCTCCCCAAACAGCGCAACCATGTCGGCCCGCCAGACATCGAACGGGGCGGGCGACTGAACGGCATCCTTACAGGCCAAGGCCATCAAGCGCGGGACGTCCTCATAAAGGATGGTTGCGTCGGTGACGCTCCCGTCGCGATGCAGCTTAAAGCGCACCACCACGGTGCCGCGCAACGCCGACTCAAAGCGCATACGGTCGATGATGTCCCACCAACTGGACTGGACCGCTTCCCTCATGCGCTGGGCATAGTCGCCGTAATTACTAAACCGGGCGTCGACCGCGACCGTGCCGATTCTATTGACGCCGACGTTATTGCGCAGGAGCAGGCCAGTGGTCCCTGAGGGCACCGATGCCCGCGGACGGTCCGGATTGACGGCGGGGGTAGGCGGGGCTTCTGAGCTCTGGCCCTTTTCACCGACTTTTGGCTTAGCGCCAGCGACGGCGGAGGCACTGCCCGGCGTGCCTTCGGTTTTCATGACTTCAGATACGTCAATCGAACGGGGCTTGGCTTGCGCGATGCGTACAAAATCCGCTTCGCCCGCCGAACGCGGCAAGGAAGATTTGGTCGGAGTCGGCTCGGGGACAGGTTGCGCCGCGGTTTGATTGCGGGCGGCGACGAAGGGTGTCTCCTTTGGCGCGATGCGGTTAGCCAAGGCATTGGTCTCGGCCAGACGCATCGACGGCGGCAGGCGGTGCTCCGGAATGACAGTTGGCGCCACGGAAACCTCCACCAGACGAAACGGGAAGACGTGCCCCTGCAGGGTCTTGGGTAAGGTGTAGAGAAGCACTAGGTGTAGCACGATCGTCCCCACCCCAGCCCAAAGGGCGGTGCGCGTGTCGATGAGCGGGTCTTCCTGCACTTCCGTTAACATACGACCCCCTGACTCAACTTCAAGGACAGGCGTGGAAAATCGGTGTTCAAGCCTGTAAAACTGCCCGGAGGCCCAGCGCTTCTAAGCGCTCGGCGACATATTCGACCGGGAGGCCCATGATGGTGGAGATAGGGCGCTGGTAATCGTCGATGATGATCTCACGGCCTTCCTGGATGCCATAAGCACCCGCCTTATCCAAGGTATTCACTAAAGACTGGTAGCGGGTGATGTCATCCTCGCTCAAGGTCCGGAAGCGCACCCAAGCAGTGATGTCCGCTTCTTCCTGTAAGCCACGGTCGAGACAGACCAAGCAGACGCCGGTATGGACGGTATGCTCACGACCCGAGAGGCGACGCAACATCGCCCGTGACTCCGCTAGGTCAGCAGGCTTATTCAACGCGCTGTCACCCAGCGCGACGGTGGTATCCGCGCCGAGGATGAGCGCTGACGGAAACTTCCGCGCGACGGCCATTGCCTTGAGCCGAGCATTATGGAGCACCATAACCCGCGGGTCGGTCGATGGGTCCTCATGTTCAGTCACGACGGCGACTTCGACGGAGTGCGGTAGGCCGACTTCGCGAAGGAGCTCCGTGCGTCGAGGCGAGGCGGAAGCCAAGATGAAGCGGAGCGGTGCGGGCACGCGGAGTTCATGAAGGCGGGCGCGGCCTTTGACAAGCCGCGACCCAACCGTGCTTTCGTCTTTCACTCTCGGAGAAACCTCGACAGAGTCGCCCCAGCCTCATGCGCCCCGCCCTGCTACTCTTTCTTGCCTGTGCCACTTGGGCCTCCGCCGCTGAGAAAAGCGCCCGCGACTTCCTCAAGAAGCCCGACGCTTGGTACGCTTCCGCCGAAGCCAAGGAGACGGCGACCATCCTCCTTTCCCATCAGGCCGACTCGGGGGGCTGGCCCAAGAACACCGACACGGTAACCAAAGCCTACGCCGGCAAGCGCTCCAGCCTCCAAGCAACGTTCGACAACGGCGCGACCCTCGACGAGCTACGTTTCTTGGCCCGCGTATTCAACGCGACCAAGGCCGAGGCCTATCGCCAAGCGTTCGACCGGGGGCTCGCTCACGTGCTCGTTGCGCAGTACCCGCATGGCGGCTGGCCCCAGTATTACCCGCTCAGTAAGCAGTACCATCGGCACGTGACCTTCAACGACAACTCGATGGTCCGCATCATGGAGTTTGTCCGTGAGGTGAAACACGACGCCCGCTATGCCTTCGTCGATGCCAAGCAGCGTGACGCCTGCAAAACGGCCTTCGACAAGGGCCTCGCCTGCATCTTGAAATGTCAGATTCTAGTCGAAAATAAGCCGACCGTCTGGTGCGCCCAGCATGACGCCCAAACCTTGCTACCAACACAGGCCCGCTCCTATGAGCTGCCGTCGTTTAGCGGCTCGGAGTCGGTCGGCATCGTGCGTCTCCTCATGAGCCTCGAAAAGCCGACGCCTGAAATTAAGGCGGCCATCGCCGGAGCGATTCAGTGGTTCGAGCAACGTAAGGTGACCGGCATTCGCATCGAAACGGTCGACGACCCCAAGTCGCCCAAGGGCAAAGACCGCGTCGTGGTCAAAGACCCAAAGGCCCCTGCCCTCTGGGCCCGCTTCTACGACCTCAAGACAGGGCAGCCTTACTTCTGCGATCGGGACGGCATCCCGAAGCCCGCACTCGCCGACATCGGCTATGAGCGCCGCAATGGCTACAGTTGGTACGGCGAATACGCCCGTGATTTACTGGAGAAGGATTACCCGAAGTGGAAGCAGGCCAACCCATGAACGAAGTAACGCGTAAATGGCTCCTGAGCATTGGTGGCGCGATCCTGCTTATCGTCGTCTATGGCATCGCCCTCAAAGTCAGTGATTACGGAGGCCTGGATACAGCATCCTCTCGTCATGCCAACCTAGCGGCTGCCCGCCTCGATGGCGTGATTGAACGCGGATGGGTTCCCGAACTCCTACCCACAGGCAGCAACGACATCTGGGAAACGCATGACCTAGATACGAACGTCGGCGGCGGTGGGTTCCAATTTCCCTCCAACGACCTAGAGGCCTTCAAAAAACAAGTTCGCCAATTGGCTGGCACCGTCGTGACCGAGTTGCCCGGGAATATGACCCGTATCAAGTATGTCGATCGAGGCAGCCGTATCGAACTCTTCCTAGCCCCCTCCCCCCAGAAGAACCTCATGACCGGGGTCTGGAGCATGAAGCCTGACCGCTAGGCCCGACGGAACCTTCGGCTCGGCTTGCAGTCATCTAGGTTAATCCCCTTAGTGGGGCCTACCCCGATGTCCCTGCGCCTGTCCACCTCCCTAGGCCTAGCCCTGACCGCCCTCGCGGTCAGTTCTCAGGCCGTCTGGGCGGCGGACGACGCTCAAGCGGAGAAGGCCGTCGCCTTGCTGGAAGCGCGTTGCTTCAAGTGCCATAGCCACTCCGCCGGCAAGAATAAGGGCGGCCTCGTGATGGATAGCCTCGCCGGCCTGACCACCGGCGGCGACGGCGGCGCCGCGCTACTCCCTGGTAATCCCCAGAAGAGTCTCTTCCTGCAGAATATCCTGTCGACCGACCCCGACACGATGATGCCGCCCAAGGGCGAGCGGCTGACCAAAGACGAGGTCGCGTTGCTGACCGCATGGGTGAAGGATGGCTCCGCCTGGCCCCAGAGCCGCACCAAGACACCCGTCGCTGGTCGCTACCTTCCAGGCACCATCGGCGAAAAAGAAAAAGCCTGGTGGGCCTACCAACCCGTCAAACGCCCGGCACTGCCCGCTGGCCCAGCCGCCAACCCCATCGACCGCTTCCTCGACGCCCGCCTCGCTCAGGAGGGGCTCACCGCTTCAGGTGAGGCCGACCGCGCCGTCCTCATTCGCCGCGCGAGCTTTGACGCCACCGGCCTGCCTCCCTCGCCCGAAGAGGTCACCGCCTTCGTCAAGAATACGGACCCCCAAGCCTACGAGCAGCTGATCGACCGACTCCTGGCGTCCCCAGCCTACGGCCAGCGGATGGCCCGCGCCTGGCTCGACCTCGTCCGCTACGCCGATAGCGACGGCTTCCGCATCGACGATTTCCGTCCGACCGCCTGGCGCTACCGTGACTACGTCATCAAGGCCTATAACCAGAACAAGCCCTACGACCGCTTCATCCAGGAGCAACTGGCGGGCGACGAGCTTTTTCCCGGCGACCCCGACGCCCTCACGGCCCTCGGCTACCTCCGGCACTGGATTTACGAATACAACAACCGGGATGTCCGCGGTCAGTGGGAGAATGTCCTGAACGACATCACGGATACGACCGGGGATGTCTTCCTCGGCGCCGGGATGCAGTGCGCCCGTTGCCACGACCATAAGTTCGATCCCATCCTGCAGCGCGACTACTACGCACTCCGTAGCTTCTTCAATAATACCCTGCCCGTCGAAGATCGGATTGCTTGGACGGAGCAAGCCGCCGCGACTCATACCCAGCAGCTAGTGAAATGGGAGCAGGCCACACAGGCGATCCGCACCGAGATCGCCGTGTTAGAGAAAAAATACCGCGTGACCGCGACCAAGAAGGCCACCGAGATATTCCCCGATGACGTTCAGGCGATGATTCAAAAGCCAGCGGCACAACGCACGCCCTACGAGCAACAGGTCGCATCCCTCGCCTGGCGCCAAGTCGATTATGAATACGGTCGCCTCAACCAATTCATCAAGGGAGCGGACAGCGTCAAGCACGCCGACCTAAAGCGCCAACTGGGCGAACACGATAAGCTCAAGCCGGCCGAGCCGCCGTTCGTGCTGTCGATTCGGGAAACGGGCGCCCAGGGCCTTGACGCCGTCATCCCCAAGAAGAACACCGTCGTCCCACCCGCCTTTCTCACCGTCCTCAGCGGCCAGTACCCGGCTGAGTCAGCCAAGATCACTCCCACCGCCGACGGCACCAGCACTGGCCGCCGTACGGCGCTCGCCCGCTGGCTAACCGAGAAGTCGAACCCCTTCACCGCGCGTCTCGCGATGAATCGTCTCTGGCAACTTAATTTCCGCCGCGGGCTCACGCCCTACGCGAGCGACTTCGGGCGCTTGGGTGAACCGCCTTCGCACCCGGAGCTACTGGATTGGCTCGCCGCCGAATTCATGGACAAGGGCTGGGATCAGAAAGCCCTGCACCGACTGATTCTCACGAGCGCGGCCTATCGTCGGTCCTCCCTGCACTCCGCCCCCCAGGCAGGCCAGCTCAAGGACCCGCAGAACGCACTGCTCTGGCGCTTCCAACCGCAGCGACTGGAGTCAGAACAAATCCGCGATGCTATCTTCGCTGCCTGTGGCGACCTGAAGACCGACAAGCAAGGCGGGCCGAGCGTGGTCTACGGTGAGCCCACCCGTAGTATTTTTACGCGGATCATGCGTAACAACCGCGACCCCCTGGCCGACGTCTTCGATGCGCCCCAATGGTTTAATAGCACGTCCTCACGCGATGTGACCACGACGCCGATTCAATCGCTACTGCTGCTCAATAGCCCCTTTATGCTGAAACGCGGGGAAGCCCTCGCCGACCGCCTGACCAAGGAAGCCCCGGGCAACGAGGCCGCCCAGGTCCGCCGCCTGTATCAAGTGCTCTTCGCCCGTCTGCCTTCTGCCCAGGAAGCCACGCAGGCGACCAAGTTCCTCCAGGAGGTCAGGATACAGAAACCGACGGTGGCCGTGACCGCGGCCTTGGCTAATGATTTTCAACCGGAGAAAGTCCCCTTCCGTGACGGTCAAGGTGCCCACCTTGAGGCGAGTCATCGCAAGCCGTTCCTCGCACCAGGCGTGACCGCAGCCGACCTCACCCGTGGCTTCACCATGGAAGCCATTATCTTGCCACGCACCGTCAGTGATTCGGGTGCGGTGCGCGTCATCGCCGCGCAGGTCGGCAAGGGCAAGACCGATGGCTACTGGCAGTTAGGCGTCACCGGCCAGAAGTCACGTCGCGCCCCGCAAGTGCTCGTGCTCCAAGCCTTCGGCCCTCTGCTCGAAGACGCCTTTGGCGAAGCTGTCCACTTCTCCAACCTGCGGATCGAGATGAACAAGCCCTATTACGTCTCCGCCGCCGTGCGCTATGCGGACAAAAAAGGGCCCGGCGAAGTCCACTTCACCCTTAAGGACCTCGCCAATGACGACGAGCCACTGCTCCATGACCGGGTGACCACGAGCCTGACCGGTGTGCGTACCGCCACTCAACCGATTCAACTCGGCGGCAAGGGTGCTGATAACGAGAGCTCGTTCCACGGCGTCATCGATGAACTGCGCCTCAGTGCCGGCGTCTTGAACGACCAGGCCCTGCTCTACACCAACGAAGACCAACGACCCGACACCCTCGGCTTCTGGCGCTTCGAGAATAAGAGCGGCACCCTCCGGGATTCTTCGGGCCAGGGCCGCGACCTCACCGTCACTTCCGTCGCAACGCCCAGTGCTAAGGGCGGCGCAACCCCGCTGGCGGCGCTCTGCCACGCGCTCCTTAACTCCTCTGAATTCCTCTACGTCGAATGAACGACCCACGCTGCCATCGCGTTGAAACGAGCACCTCTCGACGCGACTTCCTTTTTAGTGCCGGCCTTGGCCTCGGCGCCATGGCCTTCAGCGATCTGCTGGCCAAAGAGATCGTCGTGCCCGCCGCTGGTACGCCCCTGCAGCCAGGGGTCGGCCAGATTAAGCCCCGCGCCAAGCGCGTCATCTTCCTCTTTATGGAAGGCGGTCCTTCCCAGATGGACCTCTACGACCCGAAGCCGCTACTCAATAAGCTCTCGGGACAGCGCCTGCCAGAAAGCTTTGGTTCAGTCATCACGGCGATGGGTGAATCCAAGTCTCCGCTTCTAGCCTCCAAGCGTGCGTGGAAGCAGCATGGCCAATCTGGCCAGTGGTTCTCCGACTGGATTCCGCATATCGCCTCCTGCTCCGACGACCTCGCCGTTATCCGTTCGTGCAAGGCCGACGGTATTAATCACTCGGCGGGCGTCTGCCAGATGAATACTGGCTCAATCCTCGCGGGTAAGCCCTCGCTGGGCTCGTGGATTAACTACGGCATCGGCTCGGAGAATAGCAATCTACCGGCGTTCATCGTTATGCAGGACAACCAGAGCTCGGTCATCAACGGACCACGGAACTGGGGTGCGGGTTTCATGCCCGCGGGCTACCAAGGCGTCCGCATCACGGGCGGCTCCGAGCCGATCCCGAACCTCAATACCCCGGAAGCCGTCAGCGCCGACCTGCAGAAATCAAAGCTCCAGTTAATCCATAGCGTTAATAAGGACTTCGCCGCCCGCTACCCGGACCGCTCTGAACTCGGTGCCCGCCTGGCGAGCTACGAGCTAGCCGCGCGCATGCAGGCCGAGGCCCCCGGCGTGGTCGATCTCACCGGCGAGACGGAAGCCACTCGCAAGCTCTACGGCCTCGATGACAAGACGACCGAAGGTATGGGCCGCCTCTGCCTGCTCTCTCGACGCATGGTGGAACAAGGCGTGCGCTTCGTCCAAATCTACCACGGCGCTGGCTCCAAGTGGGACGCCCACGCCAAGATTGAATCTAACCACGCTGGCCTCTGCGCCTCGATGGATAAACCTGTCGCGGGCCTACTCAAGGACCTCAAATCCCGCGGGTTGCTCGAAGACACCCTCGTCGTCTGGGGCGGTGAATTCGGCCGTACCCCGATGTCCGAGAAAGGCGATGGCCGCGACCACAACCCCACGGGCTTTACGATGTGGATGGCCGGCGGAGGCGTCAAAGGTGGCCAGACCATCGGCAGCACCGACGACCTCGGCCTGCGCGCGGTCGACACGCCCCTGCATGTGCACGACCTGCATGCGACCATCCTTTGGTTGCTCGGCATCGATAACATGGGCCTCACCTATCGTTACAAAGGCCGTCCGGAACGCCCGACCCAAAACGAGGGCGAGCCGTATAAGAAGATTGTTGGGTAAGAAGAAGCGAGGGGACAAGGGGCCGACTAGATACAGTGCAAAGGTGCAAAAGTGTAAAGGTGCACAGGTGAAGAAGCGAGGCGACTGCCATCCATCTTTCCGGTTCCCCTTTTGCCTCCCTTTGCAGCACCTTACCTCGGGTCGGGACAGTGCCACGTGCTGTGACGCGGTCCCGACCCTACCCGTTACCAGGTATAGCGGATGGTATACGTCACGACCTTCTCTTCGTCCGGCTTGAGCGGGACGCGGAATTCGAGGGTCGTGGCGTCTTTCTTCTCATGCGGTTGGCTCTGGGCAGTCAGCGTCCAGTTGCCGCCTCGGGTCGCATGCTCGAGCACGCGAATCTCGACGGGCTCCTTCTTGTGATTGCGTAACTTGATCTCGAAAGTCTGGGTGGCGACGCGATTGGCACCGTCTTCGGACGAGTTGGTCATGCGACGCTCGCCGACGAGGTCGAAGCTATTACCAGTGAGCACGCGAATGATCTCGTCCTTCGGGGTGTGGTCGATTCGGTTCTCGCCCACGAACTCGAGCTGACGGTCGGCGTCCTGAGAATAAAACCGCACCTTACCCTTCGGGAGGGCGATGCCGAGTTTGTTGGCCTCAGAGTTCTTGAACTCACGATAGACCTGCACCTTGCCGGGCGCGGAGACGCCACGACGATTATACTGCTGGGCGCCTTCAAAGACATAGACCCTCTCGGCCTTCACGCCCGTGGCCCGCACGAACTCAACCTGCTTGATCTCCTTGTCGCGCAGGGTCGCCGGATTACCCAGCGTATAGAGGTGAAATTCGTCGAAGGACTTCTCAGTGACAACCTTGGAGGCGCTTCTGGCCATACCATCCGCCATCATCATAGGTCCCCCCTCCGGGTATTCCGGCTGCGCGCGGTTCACATCGCCAGCCATGAGCTTGATCTTAGCTTCATTGAAGGTCATCCCGCTCTGATTATTCATCGTGACCCAGCCGACGACGTCCACGATGTCACTCTTCTCGGTGGCAACGAGGTTGTAGCTAGCCTCCCAAGTGAAACCACGGCTGAGATAGGCGACCTCGGCAGCAATCTTGCTGGAAGACGCGGAGTTGAGCTTCCAGTTTAGCGTGGGCTTAAGGACGTTGTCATTGCCGAGCGAAGGGAAGATTGGTTCTCCGGGCAGCGAGAACTGCAACTTGCCGTCAACCTCGATGATGGGCTCAACGAAGTTGCCGCCGGGGACGAAACCACTGCGCACGACCTTACCCATGACGACGCGATCGGGCTTATTGACTTCGCGGCGATTGAACTCGAGGGTCTTGCCTTCGAAGAGCGACAGCAACATCGCCTGCGTGACGGGATCGTTGCGGTAAGACTGCTCGAGGATCTGAAACTCCGCCTTGCCCGCGATGTCGCGCAGGATGACGGAGTCGGCTTCGACCTGCGCGGTGGCGCCAGCGAAGGAGACCTGGTTGACGCCAGACTTGAGATCAATCGGCAGCGTCTCACGCACCACGGCGTAACCGCCGTTGTAGATCGTGAGTGCCGGATCGGCGGCGAAGGAGACGGCAGCAGCGGCCAGCAGGAGGAGGGTGGGGAGTTTCATGGGGTTAGGGAAATTCTGGGTATCGGAGGGACTTTTCCGATAATAATTAAGCGAAGCTAGTGCCGATATCCGTCTAAAAGGACATCGGCCAGAAGCCGTAGGGCCGTAACTCACCCCTTTCCCCCTTGAACATTACCCCCGCTTTCGTGTCCTCAAGGCCACCCCATGACCACCCCCGTCACGTATCGATTCTCTTTCGGCCCCTGGAACATCAGCGAGGGCGGCGACCCCTTCGGCGGCGAAGTCCGCAAGGTCTTCCCCCACGAGGAGAAA
>CAITUF010000183.1 GCA_903895475.1 uncultured Opitutia bacterium
GCCCAGTAATTTCCAACCCCTCCCACTTCTACAAATATCATGAGCACTAAAGGAACGATCACCCAGGTCCTCGGCGCCGTCGTCGACGTCCAATTCCCTGTCGATAAGGTCCCCGAGATCTACAACGCGATCCAGATCGACTATAAGGTCGAAGGTAAGGACACGCGCCTCATCCTTGAGGTCCAACAGCACCTCGGCAACGGCCTCGTCCGTGCCGTCGCGATGACTTCCACCGAAGGCCTCGTCCGCGGTGGCGCCGCCGTCGATACTGGTGCCCCGATCACCGTGCCCGTCGGCAACGGCGTCCTCGGCCGCATCTTCAACGTCACCGGCGACGCCGTGGACGAACGCGGTCCAGTGGAGCACACCAAGCGCTACCCAATCCACCGTCAGCCGCCGCCCCTCACTGAGCAGTCCACGTCCGCCGAGCTCCTCGGTACGGGCATCAAGGTCATCGACCTCATCTGTCCCTTCGTCAAGGGCGGTAAGGTTGGTGCGTTCGGTGGTGCCGGCGTCGGCAAGACCGTCGTCATCATGGAACTCATCAATAACATCGCGATGAAGCAGGGCGGTTTCTCCGTCTTCGCCGGCGTCGGTGAGCGCTCCCGTGAAGGCAATGACCTTTACCACGAAATGTCCGAAGCGGGCGTGATCGACCAGAAGGACCTCTCTAAGTCCAAGGTCGCCCTCGTGTATGGCCAGATGAATGAGCCACCCGGTGCCCGTATGCGCGTGGCTCTCTCCGCCCTCGCGATGGCCGAATTCTTCCGCGATGAGCAGAACCGCGACGTGCTCCTCTTCGTCGACAACGTCTTCCGTTTCTCGCAGGCCGGTTCCGAAGTGTCCGCACTCCTCGGTCGCTCCCCCTCCGCGGTGGGTTACCAACCGACGCTCGCTTCTGAAATGGGCAACCTCCAGGAACGTATCACCTCGACCAAGAAGGGCTCCATCACGTCCTTCCAGGCCGTCTACGTCCCGGCGGACGACTTGACCGACCCAGCTCCCGCCAACACCTTCGCGCACCTTGACTCCACCGTCGTGCTCGAGCGCCGCATCGCGGAGCTCGGGATCTACCCGGCCGTCGACCCGCTCTCCTCGACCTCGACCGCGCTCGCGCCGGAAGTCGTCGGTGAACGCCACTTCCGTGTGGCCCGCGGTGTGCAGGGCATCCTGCAGCGCTATAAGGACCTGCAGGATATCATCGCGATTCTCGGCCTCGACGAACTCTCCCCAGAGGACAAGCTCGTCGTCTTCCGCGCTCGTAAGATCCAGAAGTTCCTCTCGCAGCCGTTCCACGTGGCCGAAATCTTCACGGGCTCGCCCGGTAAGTACGTCGCCCTCGAAGACACCTTGCGCGGCTTCGAAATGATTCTCACCGGTGAGCTCGACCACGTAAACGAAAACGACTTCTACATGAAGGGTGGTATCGACGAGGTCCTCGAAGCTGCTGGTAAGTCCAAGAAATAAGCCCCGATGCCCCTCACGGTCGAAATCGTCACCCCAGATCGCCGCGCCTATGAAGGCACGGCGGATGGTGTGACCCTGCCTACCGCCATGGGCACCATCGGTATTCTCCCCGGCCACCAACCGATCACCGCAATCATCGCTGCTGGCGAGGTCTTGGTGACGTTGGACGGCAAGGTTGTCCGGCTCGCCATCGACCAAGGCTTCGTGCGCGTCGTTTCCGATAAGGTTTCGGTCGTGACCGAAGCGGCCATCGACGAAACCAAGATTGACCTTAAGGCCGTCGAAACCGCTGAGGCTCGCGCCCGTGAGGCGGTGGAGGCTGCCCGTGGCCAGAAGGACATCGACCCAGTCGAAATCGCGAAGATGGAGCAGATTCTCCGTTTCGCCTTGGTGCAGCGCCTCGTTAAGGGCCGCTCCTCGCAGGGCATGACGGAGTAAGCCCCGTTTTTCGTTTAAAGTCGTTTAAGCGGAACTTGCCCCACCTTCAGGGTGTAGGCAAAGTTCCCTTGTGATTAAATCTGCGATCACGGTTTCCCTCGTCGCCCAAGCCAAAGGGGGGCCCTTCGTCTATTGGGACGGCTTGTCGTCCGCCGCGGACTCGGCGGCCAAGCTGGGCTTTGACGCCATCGAGATCTTTGCGCCTTCAGCCGCATCGATTGATCGTCCGATGCTCCGCGCGTTGCTGAAGCAACATAGCCTCTCGGCCGCTGCCTTCGGTACCGGTGGCGGTTGGCTGGTCCATAAGTGGCACCTGACGCACGCCGATCCAGCCATCCGCAGCCAAGCCCGCGAGTTTATCCGCGCCATCATCGACCTCGCCGGTGAATTCCATGCTCCGGCCATCATTGGCTCGATGCAGGGGAAGGCGGAGGGCGAGGTCACCCGCGAGCAGGCGATGACCTGGTTGGCGGAGGCCCTCGCGGACCTCGGGGCCCACGCCGCGCAATACGGGGTACCGCTGCTCTACGAGCCACTCAACCGCTACGAAACTAACTTACTCAACCGTCAGCTAGATGCTGCGCACTTTCTTGAGTCGCGCCAGATTCCGAATGTGAAGCTCCTCTGTGACCTCTTTCACATGAACATCGAGGAGGTCTCC
>CAITUF010000184.1 GCA_903895475.1 uncultured Opitutia bacterium
CAGGAGGCATGATGCCCGTCCAGAGGCGGAAGGCGAGCGCTCCTTGCCAGCGGAGCATCGAGCGGCCATCGCAACCGTCGACCCCGCGGGCGGCGGCATCTTGCAGGAGTTGCGATTGGTGGGGACCGTAGGTCGTATCGAACACGAACTGACCCGGGCGGAGTAGCTCGGCGGATAAGGGTGAAGTGTCGCCGGGTTTTAGTCCGAGCGTGGTGCAGTTGACGATGACCGCATCCGCGGGGAGGCTTGAGCTATCACCCGCGCGGACGCGTGCGTCGGCGAGGGCGGTAGCGAGAGCCTCCGCCTTGGTGGCATCGCGATTGACGATGCGGAGTTCACTGCAACCGGCGGCGAGGCAGGCAGCAGCGACGGCACGGGCCGCACCACCGGCGCCGAGCAGGCGGACAGGACGACCCGAGATCCCGTGACCAGAGTGCTCGCGGAGGGCTTCGAGGAAGCCTTGGCCATCGGTGGTATGGCCCGCCCAGCCCTGCGCGGTGGGCACGAGTGTGTTCACCGATTCGGCGCGCCGGGCTTCGTCCGAGAGTTCCGTCACTAGTGAAAGGGCTGAGATCTTGTGCGGCACCGTTAAGTTGAGTCCGGCAAATCCTAGTTCGCGTAGTCTTAGTAAGGCCGCGGGTAGTTCGGCCGCGGTAATATGCAGGCGAAGGTAATTGAGCGACGCGAGGGTCGGGTGCGTTGGCCGTAAGGCCGCGAGGGCGGCGTTGTGCATCGCTGGGCTCAATGAATGCGCGATGGGGTCGCCGAGAACGCCCAGCGACGGGTGCGGGAACGTCCGGGTACGGAGGTCCGCCAGCGTTAAGGTATCAGGAGCGCTCATCGATCTTCTCTAGGGCGTGAACGATGCCGACAAAGTGGCGGCTACTGCGGTCGTCGCCTTGGGCTTCGAATTGCGAGACTAAGTTGCGGCAGCAGCGAGCGATCGTCTGGAGTGAGGTGACGGGCCGCAGGAACGCTTCGTCGGCCGGCAGTTGGTTGTCGAGTAGCAGCAGCTGGACTTCGGCCCGCGTCCGAAAGGCGCCGCCTTCGTAGCAATCAATGTAGAGCGGCTCTTTGCCACGGAAGACCCCGACCATGAAGCGGCCAGGTAAGCCGACTGGCTCGACCGGCAGTCCGAGGCGCCGGGCGACGAGGAGGAAAATGAGGCAGAGGGAAATCGGGATACCGCGGCGTTCGGCGAGGACGTGGGAGAGCAGGGAGGACTCGGGCGTTGCAAACGATTGCTGGGAACCGCGATAGCCTTCTTCGCCATAGAGAACGCGGCAGAGCAGGCGACTTTTGGCGCGCACGTCTAAGGGTTCAGCGATGAGCTCGCGGGTGCGGGCGCAAAGCTGATCGAGCTTTTCTTTGTAGGCCCCATCGGCGAGCTTCGGATTCTGGATACGTTCAAGGAGGAGGCAGGCCTCCTCGAGGTCGATGTCGCCAGCTTGGACGTAATGGATGAGCGCCTGAGCACAGGACTCCGGAGTTCGGACCTCCGTGAGCAGGGCGAGCGCGTAAGGCCCCAGGGTCTGGTCCTTGCTTAACTGTTGCAGCCAAAGGAGCCCTTCGGTGCCCGCCGCTTGCACGCCCTTGAGCACGGCTTTACGCACGACCGGGGAGGGGTCGTCCATGAGCCGTTCTAAGGCGGCCAGTTGCGCATCACGCGTCATCTGTCTTCTATGATGGCAAGACCCGCCGGGAGCAACAAGGGACTCCGCGGGTGGGCGTTTCTGCGACAACTCGTCGCGTCCGCGGCGGGCAGTCGCGACGAAGCCTCCGTCCTCGCCGGGGTGGCTTTCGACTCTCAGGCGGGAGGGTTTTCGGGTTGAAGTAGGCGGGCGGCCGCTGAATCCTTCGACCATGACAGCCACGCGCATTCGTTGTGGGGTAGCCGGCACGGGATCCCTCGGCCAGCACCACGCCCGCATCTACTCAACCCTTCCAGGCGCCGAACTCGCTGGGATTTATGAGCCCGACGATCAACGGGCGGCCGAAATCTGTGCGCGTCATCATTGTGCCCGCTTTGCGACCTTGGACGACATGGCCGCCGCCTGCGATGCCGTCAGCGTCGTCGTCCCAACTAACTATCACGCCGCCTTGGCGATTCCCTTGCTGGAGAAGGGCTGCCACCTCTTGGTTGAGAAGCCCTTGTGCGTTACCCTAGAGGAAGCCGAGCAAATCTTGGCCGCCGCCCGCAAGGCCGACCGCATCGTGCAGGTGGGGCACATCGAGCACTATAACCCCGTGATGTCTTACCTCGAGAAAGCCGTCACCGACGCGCGCTATATCACCGCCGAGCGTCTCGCTCCCTTCACCCCGCGTGGCACCGAAGTGGGTGTCGTCTTGGACCTCATGATCCATGACATCGGGATCGTCATGCAACTGGCCAATTCCGAAGTGGAGAAGATTGACGCCGTCGGCGTCTCCGTTGTCACCAAGACGGAGGATATCGCCAACGCCCGCCTCGCCTTCCGCAATGGTTGCGTCGCCAACCTCAGCGCCAGCCGCGTCTCGCAGAAGAAGAACCGCGAGATTCGTGTCTTCCAAACGGGTGGCTATGCCTCCATCGATTTCATGGGCCAGAAGGGGCACACCGTGCGCGTTGACCCGACGGTTGAAGGCGGCTTCGCCAAGGAAGAGATTCCCATTGAGAAGGCCGAGCCCTTGGCCGTCGAGCTCGGGTCGTTTGTGGCCTGTGTCCGCGAGCGCAAGAGCCCGAAGGTCAGCGGCGAGCTTGGCCGGAACGCCCTCGAGGTTGCCTTGCGCATCACTGAGCAAATCCGCGCCGGCATGGCTCGTCGATGAGCGCCTTCCCGGTCATCCCGGCGGCCTTTGAACGGCCCCGCACGGGCGGGATCGATATCCTCTTTGTCGCGGGTGAGCATTCCGGCGACCAGCATGCCGCTAAGGCCATCCAGGATTTACTAAAGCACCGTCCAGACTTGCGGGTGGCAGCTTTCGGTGGTCCGCGGATGCAGGCGGCGGGGGCGCAGCTGTTGTTCGATATGACCGGCTTCTCCGCCGTCGGTATCGTCGAGGTCCTCGCGGCTTATCCTTTTTACCGCCGGCTCTTTGCCCGAATGACCGCTTGGTCGCTGCAGTGGAAGCCCAAGCTCGTGGTCCTTGTTGATTACCCGGGGCTCAACCTGCGCTTGGCGAACGAACTCCGCTTGGCCGGTCTCTCCCGTGCGGGCGGTGGCGAGACGGCGGTCATTCAGTATGTGAGTCCGCAGCTATGGGCCTGGAAGCCGAAGCGCCGCTTCACCATGGCCCGCGACTTGGATGCCGTCGGGACGATTTTTCCGTTCGAGCCTGCGGTCTATGCCGACACCAAGTTGGACGCCCGTTTTGTCGGCCATCCCTTTGCGGAAGCCGACCACGTTCCAGCGTTGAGCTATGACCCCGACGGCCCGGTGCTACTCTTGCCTGGTAGTCGCCCCAAGCCCGTCCGGAAAATCTTCCCTGCACTCATTGAGGCCTTTGCCCATTTCCGTCGCGACCACCCGAAGCGTCGCGCCCTCGTCTTACACACCGGCGGGGAAGTGCATGCGGAGCTATATCGACTGTGTGCTGAATATGGTGAAGAAGCCAAAGGCATTGACCTGCGACCCGTCTCCGATGGTCCGGTCGCTGGCTGTGCCGCGCTCGTCAGTTCTGGCACGATGTCGCTGTCGGTCGCGCTCGCGGGGATTCCTGGGGCCGTTGTGTATCGGGCGAATCCGCTGACCTGGATTATCGGCCGTCGCCTGATTGCGGGCCGTGTCGATCACCTCGGTATCGCCAACATCCTCTTGAAACGTCAGGCTTGGCCTGAATACCTGCAGTCGGCCTGTGAGCCTCGGGCCCTCGCGCACCGCCTGTCCGCTTGTGTCGACGATGGCGAAGCCCGGCAGCAAGCTGCTACGGATGCCCGTGAACTCATGAGCCTTCTGTCGGCTACGGCGGGCTCCACTCCGGCCGAATGGATGGCCAGTTTCTTGTCACGGTGAGTGGCTCCTTGCGCATCGCTGTCCTCGGTTGCGGCTATGTTGGCACGGCCTTTGCGCTGCAGGCCCTGGCTCGTGGGCATACCGTTCTCGGCGTGGTCCGCTCTGAAGAATCCTGTGCTCGGTTACGGGCACTGGGCATTTCCGCACAGGCGTGCGACCTGCAATCGGATGATTGGACGTCACTGCCGACGGCCTTTGACGTCGTCGTCTACGCCGCCAGCACTGGGGGTGCGGGGGTGGACGCCTATGCGCGTACCTATGATGTCGGTGTGAAGCGCGCACTGGCTTGGGCTAGCGGGGTGAGTGCGAACCATTTCATTTTCACGAGTTCAACGGGCGTCTATCGTCAGGACGATGGTAGCGTCGTCACCGAAGCCAGTGAAGTCGGTGGTACCCCGACGGCGGATGCGATGCTCGCCGGCGAGCGCGCAGTTCTCACGTCGCGCATCGCGCAAGCGACGGTCCTCCGTTTCGGTGGCCTCTATGGACCAGGCCGTCATTACCTCCTCGATCAACTCAAGCGTGGAGAGAATGTGATCGGTGGCCGCGTTGATCATTTCATTAACTACCTGCACCGAGAGGACGCCGCTGGCGCGATTTTGGCCGCTGCTGAAATTGAGACACTGGGGGCGCATCTCTATAACGTTACCGATGGACACCCTGTCACGAAGGCGGACTTAGCCGTGTGGATTTCCGCTCAACTGCATTTACCTGCGCCCATCTTTGATGCTGAAGCCCTGGCGGGTCCACGGATGCGCCGGAGTGGCCAAGTTCAGCCCAGCCGGATCGTCGATGCGGGCTTGATTCGGCACGAATTGCGATGGCTACCTCGTTTTGCTGGGGTTTTTGAGGGGTTTAGGGACTTTTTGAGTTAAACCGCTCGAGCGCATGTGTCGGCCGTGTGGCAGGGTCTTCACCAGTTCGCCACGCTTCTGTCACAATAGGATGAGATAGTCCTCTCGCACATCGCACCTAAAACCTATGAACAATACCCTGAAGACCATGCTCGTCGCGGCCGCAGCTCTCACCGCTGTCTCTGCACAAGCTCAAGATAAGGCCACGCTTGACCTCCTCGTGAAGAAGGGCGTGATCACCGCTGAAGAACGCGCGAAGACCCTCCAGTCTGCCGCCGCCACGAAGACCGAGTCCGGCGTGGACCGTGTTTTCATCAAGGAAGCCGGTGCCACCCGCCTCACCTTCTCCGGCCGCATTCAGGGCCAGTGGGAAGCCGCTGCCTACAGCCAGACCGCTGCTGGCGTCGAAACTCAGGCCGCCGACCTCAACAACGTCATGATGCGTCGCCTCTACCTCGGCGCCAAGGCCGATGTCGGTTATGGTTTCTCTGGCGAAATCGTTTACAACTTCGCGGACAACACCCCGACTTCGACGCCTACCAGCACCAGCACTAGCACGAGCTCTGGCGGTATTACCACCACGACCACGACCACGACCACCGCTTCCACCGTCCGTGCTGGCGCCTTCGACAAGGCCGTCTTCACGTATGAGTCGGAATTAGGCAAGTTCGACATCGGTTACCAGAAGGTTCAGTTCGGTCAGGAAGAGAACACCTCCTCCTCCGCGCTCTATACCGTCGAGCGTTCGATGGTCACCCGCTACTGGGCTGAATCCCACAACGGTCGTCGCCTCGGTTTCGGTGCCCGCCACGTCGGTCTCTTCTATTCCAACAAGGTCGTCATCGGTGAAGGTGGTCCCGGTACCCTCTCCTACGGCGCTGCCATCGTCGATGCAGTTCAGGGTTATAATTCGACCAGCGTGAACGACTACGGCTACTACGCCAACGCCTCCTTCGATTGGAAGCCCCTCGGCCTCACGGTCGGCATCAACTACGGTATCACCCCTGAAGGCGGTACGCTCACTGCGGTTGGTGGCTCGCTGAACAAGGCGGAAGGCTTGAACCCGTACTTAAAGTATGTCGTTGGTGACTTCACCGTCTTGGGCGAATACATCGTCACGGGCCTTGATGCCAGCAGCACGACTGCCACTGCTCAAGGTTTCCTCGCTCGTGATCCGAGCGGTTATAACCTCACCGTGGCCTACAAGTTGTCTGAATATATCGAACTCGTTGCGCGTTACTCCGCCCTCAACACCGACGGTCGCGGCCAGCAGGCCGGCGATGGTTTCCGTGACATCAATACCGCTCCTCTGACCGCTGCCACCTACGACAAGTCCAGCAGCGTCTTCGTGGGCATGAACTACTACTTCAATAAGAACAACGCGAAGATCCAGGTTGGTTACGAGAAGGCGAAGCTCGAAGGTCGCATCTCTGGTTACAGCAGCGGCGTCGCTACGGTGGTAACTGCTGACCATGCCGATGCGGATATCTTCCGCCTCCAGGCGCAGGTTCTGTTCTAAATCCTAGGATTTAGGCTTCATAGCACGAGGGCCGGCAGGGATGCCGGCCCTCTTTCTTTGGGGGAGTCCACCGAGGGTAGGCCGGGCGCGAAAGCGTCCGGCCTATTTCATATTTAAGCTATGAGATGCCTGATTACCTGCCGACCGTCGGCGTGCTGATGGCCATGATGCGGTGAGATCGCAACGGTCCGATCGAAGGCGGGCTGGGCTAAATCTTCCGCTAGTAGGGCGATAGCAGGTGGCTCCGCCTATGGACTTTACGAGGTCGCTACCGCATCGGCGAACGCTGGCGGGTATGACTAGACGGCGTTCCCCAGGTCGCCGGCTAGCCATCTTCGCGGACGCCTGCCTTTGGTATGGTTGGACTCGACACGGGATGTGACTACAAGGCGTCCGCAGTTTTGGGCGCCGTAAGTTCCCGCGCAATCGGGTGCGTAACCGCCGTAACAGCCGCGATTAGCGGGCCGCTGGCAGGCTTGTGGGGCGCTTTGGGGGAGCGAGCTAGCTTGGGCCGTCTAAGCCGCCTTAGGGCCACGGTGGAAGGCTCCGCCAATAAAAAGGCCCGGCGGGTGCCGGGCCTTCGTGGCGAAGTCCGTTTAAGACTTAGAGCGGGCGGTGGTCAGGCGTCGAACCCGAGCCAATCTCGCGGGAGCGAGCCTTGAGGCGGTTGTTCTCTTCCGTCAGGGTAGCGAAAGTCTTTTCGATTTCAGCCATCTTGGAGTTGGCTTCGCGGAGAGCAGCAGAGGCAACTTCTAGGTCAGCTTCAGCCTTCTTGGACTTGGCGTTGGCGTCGCGCACTTCGGAGCCATCGCGGAGCTTAGCGACTTCGGCGGTGAGTTCGTTCACGCGGGCAGCGGACTCAGAGCGAGCCTTTTCGAGCTCAGCAATCTTAGTGATGTTCTTGGCGAGGGCGTCCTTGGCGGCGGCGTAGTCTTCGTCGGTCTTCTTATGCGCGTCGGCAGCAGCGGTGACCTTGGCACCAGCGGCTTCAGCATCCTTCAAGGCCTTACTAGCCTTTACTTCGGCGGCGGCGGCATTGCGCTCGGAGGCGGTCGTCTTGTCGCGGGCAGCACGGACTTGTTCGCGGGTTTCTTCCTGGACCTTGGCAAGTTCGGCGCGGGCTTCGTTTTCGGACACGACGCAGACGATCGCAACGCCGGCAAGGGCAGCGGAGACCAAGCTGAGGATGATGGTGGTGGGCTTCATAGGATTCTGTTACCTACAGGAATTGCCTTAAAAAGCCCTTGGGTCAAGAACCTAGGCATCACTGACCGCCCGCTGGGGGGCTTATGACAAGCGGTTTTTGTAGTCCGCGTAGCCAAATTGGCGAATAACCTGTGTTTGCCCGATGGCGGGGTCGAAGGTGGCAATGGCCGGCAGGGGGACGCCGTTGAAGGTGGTATTCTTCACGAACGTATAGTGCGACATGTCCATGAAGACGAGGCGCTGGCCGATCTGGAGCGGCTCCGCGAAGGAATAGTCACCGATGATGTCGCCCGCCAAGCAGGTGACGCTACCGAGGCGGTAGGTGTGAGCCAGTTTGCCCGGTAAGTCGCCGTCGAGGATGTCCGCTCGGTAGGGCATCTCCAAGGTGTCAGGCATGTGACAAGTGGCGGAGACGTCAATGATGGCGATGTCGACGCCATTATGGACGAGGTCGAGGACCGTCCCCACGAGCACGCCGGTGCCGATGCCGATGGCTTCGCCGGGTTCAAGGTAGACCTGAATGTGTTGTCCCCAGCGGGCCCGGAAGTCGGTGATGACTTTGACGAGTAGGTCGAGGTCGTAGCCGGGACGGGTGATGTGGTGGCCGCCACCGAAGTTGACCCACTTGAGGTGTGGGATGAATTCACCGAACTTACTTTCGAAGGCCGCGACGGTGCGTTGTAAGACGTCGGCTCCTTGCTGACACATCGTGTGGAAGTGTAGGCCTTCGAGTCCGTCGAGGTCGCTCACGTCCGTAATCTCAGAGCGCAGTGTGCCGAGGCGAGAACCGCTCGCACAGGGATTGTAGAGTTCTACTTCAACCTCGGCGTGCTCGGGATTGACGCGGAGGCCAAAGGAGATCTTGCGTTTGGCCGCTTGGGCCGCGGCCCGATAGCGCTTCCATTGCGAAACCGAATTGAAGGACATGTGGTCGGCCACGCGCAAGAGCTGTGCGAACTCTTCGTCCTTGAAAGCTGGTGAATAGGCGTGGACCTCGCCGCCGAATTCCTCGCGGCCCAGCAGGGCCTCGTGGATGCCGCTCGCCGTGGTGCCGACGAGGTATTTCGAAATCAACTTGGCCTCGCTGAACTGCGCGAAGCCCTTAAGCGCGAGGAGCACCTTAGCGCCGGAGCGATCCATGACGGAACGAAGGATGCGCAGGTTGCTTTCCAGTAGGCCGCGGTGGAGGACGTGACAGGGGCTCGGCACCTGCGAGAGGTCAACCTGGCGGAAGGCGGCAGTGAGGGCGTCGGATTCGTGCACGCGTTCACGCTGTTGGCGTAGAGAGTTGGGGCAAATAAAAAGCCCGCCGAAGGGCGGGCTTTGTTTGGGCTGGTCGGCGCTTAGACCGGCAGCTCTTGGATCTGCCAGGGCAGGCCGCGCTTATTCAATTCTTCCATGAACGGATCTGGGTCACACTCTTCCATATTCCAGACACCTGGTTTGAGCCACTTGCCCGTGGCGAGCATCGCGCCGCCGATTGCCGCCGGGACGCCAGTGGTGTAGCTAATCGCCTGGGACTTGACCTCGGCGTAGCACTCTTGGTGGTCGCAGACATTGTAGATGAAGACCTTGCGTGGCTTGCCGTTCTTCATGCCGGTGATTTCGCAGCCGATGCAGGTCTTGCCCTTGGTGCGCGGGCCCAGCGAAGCCGGGTCGGGCAGGAGCGCCTTGAGGAACTGGATTGGGACGATCTGGTGGCCGTGGAACTCAATCGGGTCGATGCGCGTCAGGCCAACGTTCTGGAGCACCCGCAGGTGATTCAGGTAGTTGTCGGAGAAGGTCATGAAGAAGCGGATGCGCTTCAAGCCCTTGATGTTTTGGGCGAGGGACTCGAGTTCCTCGTGGAAGAGGAGGTAGCTGGGCTTAGGGCCGAGGACTGGGTAATTATAGTCCACCCGGAGTTTCGGGTCGAGGGGTTCGGTTTCTTTCCATTCACCATTTTCCCAATAGCGTCCGCGCTGCGTGATTTCGCGGATGTTGATCTCGGGGTTGAAATTAGTCGCGAACGGGTAGCCGTGGTCGCCGGCGTTGGCGTCCATGATGTCGATCGTCTCGATAGTGTCGAAGAGGTGCTTTTGGGCGTAGGCGCAGAAGACGTTGGTCACGCCAGGGTCGAAGCCCGAGCCAAGCAGGGCGGTGAGGCCGGCCTTTTCGAAGCGCTCGCGGTAGGCCCACTGCCAAGAGTATTCGAATTTGGCGAGGTGCGGGGGCTCGTAGTTGGCCGTGTCGACGTAGTGGATGCCAGCGTGGAGGCAGGCGTCCATCAAGGGGAGGTCTTGATAGGGGAGGGCGACGTTGATGAGTAGGTCGGCGCCGAAGGACTTGATGAGGGCCACCGTGGCCTTGACGTCATCGGCATCGACGGTCGCCGTGCGAATCGTCCGGCCCGTCGCGTTCTTCACGTCGGCGGCGATAGCCTTGCACTTGTTCTCATTGCGGGAGGCTAGCATGACCTCGGAAAAGGCCTCGGGGTGCATGGCACACTTGTGGGTCACGACGTTGCCAACGCCGCCGGCACCGATAATCAGGACTTTTTTGCTCATAGGGTTAGATGATTTCTGTCCACAAGCGGGGGAGGGGAAAGAAAAAAGGATGCACAAACCGGTGAACAAGCCGTGACGGCCAGCGCCAGCCCCGAGGGGTCCGTGAAACGGAACCCTTTTGGCTGGCGGGATGGACGGGACTCGAACCCGCGACCTCCTACGTGACAGGCAGGCGCTCTAACCAACTGAGCTACCACCCCGGACAGCCAAAAGGAAGGTGAACAAAGCCCCCTGACCCCCCGGCTGTCAAACGGAAAACCTCGGCAATTATCCCCGAATTTGGCCAGTACCCACGACTTCGAACTTCCAGGTCGTTAATTCCCTGATTCCCATCGGTCCGCGGGCATGTAGACGGTCCGTGCTGATGCCGACTTCGGCGCCAAAGCCAAACTCGCCGCCATCGGTGAACCGGGTGCTGGCGTTCCAGTACACGCAGGCACTATCGATTTGGGCGAGGAAGGAGCGGGCGACGGTTTCGTCGGCCGTGATGATGGCGTCCGAATGGTGGGAGCCACAGGTCTCGATGTGCGTGACCGCCTCGGCTAAGCCGGTGACGACCTTGACGTTCAGGACGAGGGCCAAGTGTTCGGTCCGGAAATCTACCTCGGTGGCAGGGGTGGCCGTGGGGATGAGTGCACACGTGCGGGGGCACCCGCGGATCTCGGTCTGCTGAGCCGCCATTGCGCGTGCGACGACGGGTAGGAAGCTGGTCGCGACCGCGGCATCGACGAGTAAGGTCTCGGCGGCGTTGCAGGCGCTCGGACGCTGGCACTTGGCGTTAACGATGATCGCCTCCGCCATGGCTAAGTCGGCGGCGGCGTGGACGTAGACGTGACAGATACCCGCATCGTGCTTGATGACGGGGACCTTGGCGGAATTCACCACCGCCTCGATCAGACCGGGGCCGCCCCGCGGGACGATGATGTCGACGATTCCGCGGAGCGAACCGAGGGCCGGAACAGCCTCACGGTCGGTGAAAGGCAGCAGCGTGACGGCTTCCGTCGGTAGACCCGCTGCCGCGAGTCCAGTCGCGAAGGCTTGAGCGAGCGCTAGGTTGGTGTGGAGTGCCTCACTGCCTCCGCGCAGGATACAGGCATTACCAGACTTCAGGCACAGCGCGGCGGCGTCGACGGTGACGTTGGGGCGCGATTCAAAGATAATGGCGACGAGTCCGATGGGCACGCGGCGGCGGATAATCTTTAGGCCGTTGGGGCGGTCCCACGCTTCGGTGACTTCACCGACGGGGTCGGGCAACTTGGCCACGTCTTCGCAGGCGACGGCAATCGCTTCGAGGCGTCCGTGGTCGAGGCGAAGGCGGTCGGTCATCGCCGGCGCTAGGCCTTTGGCTTGGGCGGCGGCGAGGTCTTGCGCGTTGGCCGCGAGGATGGCGGGCTCAGCGGCGCGGAGGGCTTGCGCGGCGGCGCGGAGGGCATGGTCGCGGGTCGCCGTCGAAGAGAGGGCCACGGAGCGTGCAGCTGCCTTGGCCGCTCGGGCCAGAGCCGTCACGCGCTGCAGCAGGTCACTCATCGCAGGGAGAAGCGCGTCCCGAGTTTCTTGCCCGCGGCGATTTCTAGGAGGACGTTGGCTTTACGGCCGTGCGCGATGATGGTGTCCACGCCCCCTTCGGCGGCGATTTCGGCGGCCTGTAATTTTGTCACCATGCCGCCGACGTTACGTTCGGAGCCGGCGCCGCCCGCGAGGCCGCGGATGGTATCATCGATCTTCGTGACCTTCGGGATTCGGTCACCCGTGCCGTCGGATTTCGTCATGAGCCCATCGACCCCCGAGAGGATGATGAGTAAGTCAGCGCCGACGAGTGCGGCAACGTGTGCGGAGAGTCGGTCGTTGTCGCCCACGCGGATTTCTTCGTCCGCGATGGCGTCGTTCTCGTTGATGATCGGGACGAACCGCTTGCGCTTCAGGAGGAGATCTAAAGTGGCGCGCGCATTACGCGTGCAGGCACGGCTATCGAGGTCCCAGTACGTCAGGAGCATCTGCGATCCGAGCAGCCCATGGCGGGCGAAGTGTCGACCGTAGACAGACATCAACTCGGGTTGGCCGACCGTGGCGCAAGCTTGCAGCTCGCGGGCGTCCTTCGGGCGCTTCTCTAGGTTCATGGCCGTCATCCCGGCGGAGACGGCACCCGAGGAGACCACGACGACCTCGATGCCTTTCTTCATTAGGCCGGCGACTTGGTCGGCGATGCGACCAATCTGGACGCGATCGACCTTGCCGTCCTTGCGGGTGAGCAGACCAGAACCGAGTTTGATGACCCAACGTTTTGCCATAAGAGTGGAAGCGAACCTAACGGACGGAATCCGCCGATGTCCAGCGTCAGAGTGCGGCGCCGTCGCGGCTCGGCGGGGTTAAGCCTGCGGCCAGCCAGCCTTTATCCGTTAGGACGCGCCCTTGGGGGGTGCGGGTCACATAGCCTTCCTGGACGAGGAATGGTTCATGGACCTCTTCGAGCGTGTGGGCGTCTTCGCCGATGGAAGCCCCGATGCTACTCAGTCCCACTGGGCCGCCGTTATGTTTCTGGGCCATCGCTCGGAGGAAGCGGTGATCCATGTCGTCGAGTCCATGTTGGTCGATCTCGAGTAACTCGAGGGCGGCGGCCGTGACGGCGGCATCGGCCTTACCGGCGGCGCGTTCGAGCGCGTAGTCGCGCGTGAAGCGCAGCAGGTTGTTGACGATACGGGGCGTGCCCCGGGCGCGGCGGGCGACTTCTTCGGCGCCCCCTTGATCGAGGTCAAGGTTGAGCAACTTCGCATTGCGGGCGACAATCGTCAGGAGCTGTTCGCGGGTGTAGTAATCCAGGCGCGTCTGCAGGGTGAAGCGACTCCGTAACGGTGCGGTCAGCAGGCCAGTGCGCGTGGTGGCGCCGACCAACGTGAACTTCGGTAGGTCGAGGCGCACGCTGCGGGCGTTCGGCCCTTGGTCGATCATGATATCGATGCGGAAGTCCTCCATCGCGGAGTAGAGGAACTCTTCGACGGTCTTCGGAATTCGATGGATTTCGTCGATGAAGAGTAACTCGCCTTCTTGCAGGCTGGTAAGCAGGCCGGCGAGGTCGGAGGCCTTTTCGACGACGGGTCCAGAAGTCACGCGAATGGGCCGGCCCATTTCTTCAGCGAGGATCATCGCCAGGGTGGTCTTGCCCAGGCCGGGCGGGCCGTGGAGCAGGATGTGGTCGAGCGTGCGTCCTTCGCGGCGGGCAGCCCCAACCATCACGCGGAGGCGTTCCACTGTGCGCGCTTGGCCAACGAAATCGGCGAGGGAAGGAGGGCGCAGTGCTTGATCGAGCGGGCGGTTGGGCGCGCTCACCGCGGCCTTGCCGGCGGCGGGTTGGGTCGATTCTGCATCATCCTGCGCGCGGGCCATGGCGGTAACGTGTCGAGTCGGGGAGCGATGGCAATCCTCAGTCCTCGGCGAAGCCTTTCGGCATCGCGGAAGCGGGGAGTCGTTCAATGTCGGCGCCGAGTGAGCGGAGGCGTTCCTCGAAGCGTTCGTACCCGCGGTCGAGGTGGTAGAGCCGTTGCACCCAAGTTTCCCCCTTGGCTGCCAGCGCGGCGAGGATGAGGGCGGCGGAGGCTCGGAGGTCGGAGGCCATCACGGGCGCGCCGGATAGCGGGCGGTCGCCGTAGACCGCGGCGGTGGCGCCATCGATGGCGATTTCTGCCCCCATGCGTTGGAGTTCGGCCGCGTGCATGAAGCGGTGTGGGTAGACCGTTTCCGTGACGGTGCTTCGCCCGTCGACCAGTAGTTGCAAGGCCATGAACTGCGCTTGCAGGTCGGTCGGGAAACCTGGATAGGGCTCGGTGATGATGTCGACCGTCCGCGTCGGGCGGCCGAACGCGCGGATGAACCCTGGGCCCGTTTCAACGCCGACGCCGGCTGCACGGAGTTTATCCAGGAAGGCACCGAGATGGGCGGCTTCGGCGCCAGTGACCGTGACATCTCCATCG
>CAITUF010000185.1 GCA_903895475.1 uncultured Opitutia bacterium
CGCCTTCGACACGGTGGGAGCCTCCCTCTTCATGTCTTCGGATCAGTTCGAGCAATACCTCGCGCTCGGCCGACAGGCCATCGAAGAACATGTCATCCGCTACGGGCGTCAGACCACTGAACTGAAGGTAAGCTACGAGGCCGAAGCCTACGCGAATCCGCGCATCACCAAGTCGTACGCCGAACGTGTCGATTGCCACGAACGTTATGTCGCTTGGACCAAGGCGGTCGATGAGGCGGCGGCCCGTCCCGAAAACAGTGCCATCGTCGCGACCCTTGCGGCCGAAAAGAAAGGTAACGCCACCTACCGCTATTACCAGTGGCAGCGCATCCCGGGAGCCCCCAGCCCGGAAAAGTTCGGCTACCTCGACGCGATTCACGCGGACGAGCAAGGCCGGCGTAATTGGGTGCACTCCGCCCCCCAGCAGCGAGCCTACCTGGAGAATCCGGCCTCCAAGACAGGGTCATTCCTGACCTACGCCGACGTATTCGCCAACCCTTACCAGCCTTTCAACGTGCCCGGGAACTGGCCGGCCGGCCGCTACACCATCCGCGTCCGCATCGCCGCCACCGCCGATACGCCCAAGTCGCGTCACTTCGTCGAGTTCGGCCCGCTGCAAGGGGCCGTCGCCAGCACGCACGAAGTGACCGGTACGATGGAAAAACCTCAAGTCCTGGAAATCCCGGTGACGATCACTACCGGGGGAAGTCGCGGGTTCTTCCTCCGCGAACGCGGCTCCTTTGATTCCAATGAGCGGGCCCTGCAGATTTTCGGCGAAGCTCTCAGGCGCTACGGCGTCGGGCCGGAGTTCGCCCTGTGGATCGACCGAATCGAGATTGTGAACGGCGGATCGGCCCCCGTGACTTTCGATCACCGCGAGACGGAAATCCTCGCCAATCGGGTCGTAGGCGGGACCTATAACGGCTACTACGTCGGCGGTTATAAGGTCGCCAAAGCCTATCTCGACTCCGACCGCTCCAAGCCCCCGTCCGCCTTCGGCAAGGGCATCCCGGACGAACAGGAGGCCAAGTTCCGCGTCCAGGTCTTCGATAAGCACGGCCCGGGCTTCCGGCGTTACCTTGAAGACCCGCTCAACCAGACAGGTGCCACCCTGAACATCCACGAAACCCACCAGGAAGAAGTGATCGCGCTTCCGCCGGATGTCTCGACGGACTGGGATAAGAAGAAACGTGACCCCGTACCGCCCGGTGAATACAAGCTACGCCTCCGGGTCGGCGCTATCGCCGGCACGCCGACCTCACGGCATTACCTGGAGATGGGTAGTCGCACCAAGGATATCCCTTTTGCCTTACTCCAGACGTTCGGAATCACCAGCACGACGGACGCCCCGCAGATTATCGAGGTGCCGGTGTCCATCACGGCGAACGGACCACGCTCTTTCGTCTTCCGGGAAAAGCGGAATATCAAAAACGACGCAGAAACCTACGAGGCCGCCCGCAAGGCCACCGGCCTAGGACCGGCGGCAGCCCTCTGGATCGATTGGGTCGAGTGGGAGGCCGTTGATGCCCGCCGCAACGGGCTGGCGTTAGAAATCGCGATTCCCACGCCCCCCGAGGGCGTCAGCGAAAGTGAGTACGCCCGGACGGTCATCCGCCGCTTCGCCCTACGCGCCTTCCGAGGGAAGACGCCGGCGCCAGAGTATATCGATAAGCTCGTCGCGCTCTTCGCCAAGCGCCGCGCGGCTGGCGAGCCCCTGACAACGGCCTTGAAGCAGCCACTGAGCGTAATCCTAGCCTCGCCTGGTTTCCTCTACCTGCAGGAACCTGGCGTAGAAAAACAGCGCCGTCGACTCGATGACCTCGAACTCGCCGCCAGGCTGTCCTACTTCCTCTGGAGCGCGCCGCCCGACGCCGAGCTTCTCCGCCTCGCCGAAAAAAACACCCTGCACCAGCCCGACATCCTGAGAGCGCAGGTTGACCGCCTGATCGCCGACCCGAAATCGTCCGCCTTCGTAACCGGGTTCACGCATCAGTGGCTTGGCCTGCATCGCCTCGATTTCTTCCAGTTCGACACCAAGCTGCATAAGGATTTCGACGACAGCACCAAGGCCGCCGCCCGCAGCGAAGTCTATCAGACCATCGACCATATCCTGCGCCACGGCGATAGCCTCAACCGCCTGCTCAAGAGCGACTACGTGGTGATCAACGGCCTGCTCGCCGATTACTACGGCTTGAGCGAGGTGAGCGGCGACGCCTTCCGCAAGGTGACGCTCCCCAAGGATTCACCCCGCGGCGGGCTGCTCGGAATGGCCGCCGTCCTCGCCATGGGCAGCAACGGTCGCGACACCAGCCCCGTCGAGCGCGGCGCCTGGATCCTGCGCAAGCTCCTCCACGAACCGCCGCCCCCCGCCCCGCCGAACGTACCGCAGCTCAATCGTCTCGAAGACAAGCTCCTCTCCACCCGCGAACGCCTCGCCGCCCACCAGGAACAACCCCAGTGCGCCCAGTGCCACCGCAAGATCGACCCCATCGGCTTCGGGCTGGAGAACTTCAACGCGACCGGCAAGTGGCGGACCACGGAGACCTATGAAAAGAAAGGCGTCGGCAGCAAGACCTGGCCCATCAGCCCGGCCGGCGCTTTCTACAAAGGAGCCAGCTTCAAGGACTACTTCGAACTCCGCGACCAGATCGCCGCCCACCCGGACAAGTTCGGCCGCGGCTTCACCGAGGCCCTGGTCGAATACGGACTAGGCCGACCGTTCGGCTTCCTCGACGAGCCGCTCGCCGCGGACATCATGGCCCAAGCCCGCTCCCAGGATCATCAGATGTCAGCCTTCCTCCGCGCCCTCGTCCTCTCCGAAACTTTCCAAACCAAATGAGCCGAACCGACCTCAGCCGCCGCCACTTCCTCCGCGCCGCCGGCACGCTGATCGCCCTACCCGCGCTGAGCTCGCTGGGCTTCAAGGCCTTCGCCGCCGAGAAACCTTCGACGCAGCCCAAGCGCATGGTCTTCCTCGGCTTCGGCTACGGCGTGACCAACGAGACGTGGTTCCCGTCCCTCAAGGACACCGGCGCCGACTACGCCCTGCCGGCCG
>CAITUF010000186.1 GCA_903895475.1 uncultured Opitutia bacterium
CCACCACCTTCGCCCAGTTCGGCGCCCTTGCCGTGCACCAGCACCCCGACAAGGCCAAGGCCTCCCTCGCCGAGATGGGAGCCGTCTTTGACAAGCGCCGCCTTAACCTCCTCGCCGGCCTCAATGCCATTCCCGGCCTCACCTGCTACCGCTCGCAGGGCGCCTTCTACCTCTTCCCGAATATCAAGTCCTTCGGCCTGACCTCTACGCAGTTCGCCGATCGCCTCCTCGAGGAAGAGCTGATGGCCGTCGTCCCGGGTTCCGCGTTCGGCTCCGAAGGCTACATCCGCCTCAGCTACGCGACCTCCGACCAAGTCATCGCCCAGGGCCTCGAGCGCCTCGCCCGCTTCTGCGCGAAACTTAAGAAGTAAGTACCGCAGGCAATCGCCTCTAAGTTAAAGGACGTCACTCAGTGACGTCCTTTTTGTTTCACAGGTAGGGGCACGACCGCGTCGTGCCCTAGTTAGGTTTCTCAGGCCGCCTGCAGCGGCTTGATAGACGCTTTGACCTTAGCGCCGATGGTATTCACGGCCTCCCTTAGGTCATAGGCGAGCTGGACGCGCAGCCAGTAGCCGGGCTCGAGACCGAGGTAGGCGCAGAGATGCAGGTCAGTCTCGGCGGTGATGCCGCGGCGTTCCTTGAGAATCTCGTTCACGCGCTGGTGGGGCAGTCGGGCACCCTTGGCCAGACGATAGGCGGTGATGCCGAGCGGGTTCAGGAACTCCTCGCGGAGTAATTCGCCCGGGTGGACGTTGAGGAGCTTCTTTTTCATGAGGATGGTGCTTGTATGTAGTATCTACCTTTAGGCGAAAACCATATGCATGGATGGCATGCATAGCCGTAACAGATTTACCCTATATGCTTAGAGGTATCTAGACTGGTAGGGGGACGACCACGTCGTGCCCTAGTCGCATTCATGATTCTAGAGCAGCCTGCGGTGCTGTCCCTACCTCACATCAGGCCGGCTCGACTAAAATACATTCCATGCCGGCGGCGTCAGCGGCTTCCTTGCCGCGCGGGCTGTCTTCGAGGACGACGCAGTCGCTTGGGTCTATCCCAATGCGGGCGGCGGCGGCGAGGAAGAGGTCGGGGTGCGGCTTGGAGCGCGCGGCATCCTCAGCCGTGATGATGGCGTCGAAGAGGTGCGTGATGTCGATCCGGTTGAGCGTCGTAAACACGTGCGCCTTACGACCGGCGGACGCGACGGCGGTCTTGTGTCCGAGCCCGCGGACGTGGTGCACGATGTTCACGACCTCGGGGCGCGCGGTGACGTCCTTCTCGAGGTGTTCCTCGAGGAAGGCATGCCCGTCGGCGAGGAGCAATTCCACATCTAGGTCGAAGCCGTAATCGGCCTTCAGACGCTTGCAGGTATCGACCGCCGACATGCCGCCCATCGAGCAGAACAACGGCCAAGGGAAGTCGAACGGACGCCCCAGCTGTTTGCTGATGATATGCGTCCAGCTGCGATGGTGGATCCACATCGATGCCGCGAGCGTGCCATCGCAGTCAAAGATCCAGCCCCGGCGGGAAAGCAGGGCGGGGTCAAACGGGTGCATCCGGGACATCGGCTTAGCGGAAGCCTCCGCCCGGGAAACCACCACCAGGGAAGCCTCCCCGGCCGCCGCCCATCTGGCCCATCCGACGCATGAGTTCCTTGCCCTTGCCGCCCTTCATCATGCGCATCATCTCGCGCATCTGCGTGAACTGTTTGATGAGCGCGTTGATGTCGCTGACCTGCGTGCCGGAACCTTTGGCGATACGTGCGCGGCGCGAGGCATTGAGGATGTCAGGCTTGCGGCGCTCCTTGAGCGTCATCGAAAGGATGATGGCTTCGGTCTTGCCGAGCATCTTTTCTTCACGGGCGCCGACCTGCACGTTGCCCATGCCCGGCATCATCTTCATGATGTCGCCGAGCGGCCCCATCTTCTTCATTTGCGCCATCTGCGCGAGGAAGTCTTCAAGGTCGAAGTCGGCCTTCTTCATCTTCTCGGCCAGACGTTCGGCTTCCTTGTGGTCGACGACCTCTTGGGCCTTTTCGACGAGGGAGACGACGTCGCCCATGCCCAGAATGCGCTGGGCCATGCGCTCCGGGTGGAAGGTATCGAAGTCACCGGACTTTTCGCCCGTGCCCATGTAGCGGATGGGCACGCCAGTGACTGTCTTCATCGACAAGGCCGCGCCACCGCGCGCATCGCCATCGAGCTTGGTCAGAATGATGCCGGTAAGCGGCGTGGATTCGTGGAACTTGGCGGCCACATCGACGGCCTGTTGGCCGAGGGCAGCGTCGGCGACGAGGAAGACCTCATGCGGCTGGAAGGCCTCGCGCACGCGGCGGACTTCGTCCATCAACTCGCTGTCGATCTGCAGGCGGCCCGCGGTGTCGACGATGACGACGTCGGAGCCCGCGGCTTCCGCGTCCTTGACCAATCGACCCACCATGGCGGCGACGTCGGTAGCAGTGCGGTCGGCACGGAAATCAAAGCCTTCCTGTTTTGCGAGGGTCTCGAGCTGGTCGATGGCGGCAGGGCGACGTAAGTCAGCGGCGACGAGCGAAGGCTTGCGGACGCCTTCCTTCTTCACGAGGTGCTTGGCGAGCTTGGCCGCACTGGTGGTCTTGCCAGAGCCCTGCAGGCCGACGAGCAATACGCGGAGGGGGCGGGTCGGGGCGAGCGGACGGGCGCCTTCGCCGAGCAGCTTGGTGAGCTCGTCCGAGACGACCTTGACGGCCATCTGGCCAGGGTTGACGGACTCAACAACGGCGGTCCCGAGGCAGGCGACCTTGACGCGCTCGGTGAAATCCTTGGCGACCTTGAAATTGACGTCGGCCGTCATCAGCGCCGAACGCACCTCGCTCAAGGCCGGGGCGATATTCTCCTCCGTGAGCTTGGACAGCCCGCGGAGGTCGCGGAGGGCCTGGGTGAGTTTCTCGGTGAGGTTGGCGAACACGGGAGTGTGAGGAGAAGTGAATCAGGCTAGAAAGGCAAGAGGGAGCAAAGGCCCGAGGGGGCTGGTTGGCTTGAGTAAGGAGTATCGGGG
>CAITUF010000187.1 GCA_903895475.1 uncultured Opitutia bacterium
CGATGAGACCATCGGCCAAGTGCTCGAACTGCTCCAGCGCTGGACTGGTAAGACCGTCCTCCGCCCGCAAGCGCTCCCCGCCAGCCTCTACACCCTCTCGCTTCCAGCCACCGCCACGCGCAACGACGCACTCCTGGCCATCGAGACGTTGCTCACCTTGAACGGCGTCGCCGTCATCCAGCAGGGTGATAAGTTCCTTAAGGTCGTCCCGAACAGTGTCGCCAAGGCAGAGTCCCCAACGCTGCTCAGCGAGAGCACGCTTTTGCTCCCCGCCAGTGGTCGCGTGGCTTCCAAAATTTTCCTGCTCAAGCACGCCAACGGCCAAGAGGTCGTCACGCAAATCCAAGGGATGCTTAATAGCACCCTCGGCACGCCGCCGGTTTTCTTCGGTCGGAATAACGCAATTCTGGTCACCGACTCGATCATGAACCTGCAGAAGATTGAGACCTTGCTCGCCCAGCTCGATCGCCCGCAGCTCGATGTCATCGCGACTAAGTTGTATAACCTGAAGCACGCCATGGCCACCGATATGGTGAACAAGCTGACGGCCCTCCTGCGGACGCCTGCCGCCAATGGCGCCGCACCCTTCCGCCTTTCGACGGGAACTAGTTTCACCGCCGACGAACGCACCAACCGCATCATCGTCATGGGCTCGGCCGATCAGCACCCGTTCTTTGATAAGTTGATCGAATCCCTCGACGCGACTTCGGACCCCAATACGAAGACCGATGTGGTCTTCCTCCGCCACGCCAACGCCACCGAGACCGCCTCGCTGCTCACGCAACTAATCACCGGCCAGACGCGCGCCGCTTCGACCGCTAATGGCGGCCGCTCGACCACCGGTACCAACCGCGTGACGACCCCGACGCCCGCCGCCCCCGCCACTGGCGCCGCCGCCGCAGGCTCGCAGCAGAATGGCGCCGACGAGTTCAGCACGATGGTCACAGTCATCGCCGACGTCCGCTCCAACTCCATCGTCGTCTCCGGCACCAAGGACGACCTTCGCCTCCTTCATGACTTAATCGATAAGGTCGACGTGGTCCTCCCGCAGGTCCGCGTCGAGGTCGTCATCGCCGAAGTCACGCTCACGAGTAACGACAGTAGCGGCATCACCGCCCTCGGCATGACCGTCACCAATGGTAAGTTGACGGGCGTTAACGGCACGCTCTTCGGCGGTGCCGGCGGCGTCACCGGTATCGGGGGTGGCGCGGCCGCCCTCGCTCCCAACGGCACGCTCACAGGCATCGTCAACCTCGGCACTTCCACCTCGCCGACTAAGAACGATCTGCAGGTGCTTTCCGTCCCCGCCATCACCACTTCCCACAACAAGGAAGCGACCATCTTCGTCGGCGAATCCCGCCCCGTCATTACTGGCACGCAGTCCACCGGTGGGACCGCCGGCCTGGTGGCGAGCTCGACGGTCTCGCAACGCGATATCGGCATCCAACTCAGGGTCCTCCCACTCATCGGCAAGGATGGCTCCGTCCAGCTCCAGGTGACGCAGCAGGTTGAAGATGTCCTCGGCTCCGTGACCATCGATGGCAACGACCAGCCCGTCATCGGCCGTCGTTCGACCGATTCGTTCGTCAGCGCCATGAGTGGTGAGATCATCGTCCTCGGTGGCCTCCAACGCTCTAACGATACGACAACCAAGAATCGCCTCGGCCCGATCCCGATCATCGGTGACCTTCTCGGGGGCTCCTCGAAGACGAAGACCCGCACGGAGTTGCTGATCTTCCTTCGCCCCTACGTCCTCAACAATTCCGCCGTCGATAACCTCAACGCCATCAGCCGCCTTGATGCCACCCCGATTGCCGAACAGGTCCATAAGCACATCGATAAGGTGCCAGTTCCGCCCAGCACTGGCCCGACCCCCGCGCCTGCGAGCCCGCTTATCAACGGCCTCCCCGGATCGACGCTCGAAGTCGGCGGTTCCTCCAAGTAAGCTAACCGATGTTGACCGCCGTTAGGCATGGTTTGCCCGCCGCTTTGGCGGATCGTCTGACGGACGAGGCCCGCGCTTCGTTCGCCGAGGCCCCGCGCGACGCCCGCTTTAAGTTACTCTGCCAAGCGCTCAGCGTGACCGAAGCCGTCCTCCTCGATGAGCTAGCCAAGGCCTCCGGACTCGAAGTGCTCGATGAACCCGCCGTCGACCCCGAAGGTGTTAAGGTGCTCCCGGCACGTATCGCCACGGAGTCCCAAGTCATCGCTGTCATTCTGCCTGGCTCCGAAGAGGGCCGCCTCAACCTGATCTCGCCGCTGCCACCCGATGCGGAGACGGTCGATTGGATCGCAACTTTTGCCGCTCGTCGTCCGAAGTGGTACCTCGCCCCGCCCGAACGCGTGGCCCAACTGGTGACGGATAATTACGGCGTCGGCGGCGGTAGCCTCGATGACGAGGGCGGCGATTTACCCGAAATCGAAGTGGCCAACCAAGACGTCGAGGCCGATGCCGACGCTGCGGTGGTGCGCTTCGTCACCGATGTGCTCTCGCAGGCGGTCGCCGAAGGCGCGACGGACGTTCACTTTGAGCCGCAGGAAAATAACCTGCGCATCCGCTACCGCGTTGATGGTATCCTCATCCCGGTGCCGCTCCCCGATAACCTGGCGCGCTTCCAGGACGCCATCATCTCGCGCCTGAAGATCATGGCGCGCCTCAACATTTCCGAGCGCCGTCTGCCGCAGGATGGTCGTATCAACTTCCGCGACGGTAAGAACGTGTTAGATATCCGCGTCTCGACCATCCCGACCATCTACGCTGAGTCGGTTTCGCTCCGCTTACTTAACCAGCGCAAGGAGGCCTATGACATGAACCGCATCGGGATGGCGCCCGACGAGCAGGCCGTCGTCCGCAAGGTCCTCGACTACCCGCACGGCATCATCTTGGTCACCGGCCCAACGGGTTCTGGTAAGTCGACGACGCTTAACGCATTCCTACGGGAGATTAATTCCCCGGAACTGCGCCTTGTGACGATCGAAGATCCGATCGAATACGAAGTGCCTGGCGCCAATCAGATACAGACGAAGGCTGAAATTGGCCTGACCTTCGCCGGCGCTCTCCGCAGCACGCTCCGTCAAGATCCGGATGTCATCATGGTCGGAGAAATCCGCGACTTGGAGACGGCCGAAATTTCCATCCGCGCCTCACTCACGGGTCACCTCGTGTTCTCGACGCTCCACACCAACGACGCCCCGGGTGCCATCACGCGTCTGATCGATATGGGCGTGGAGCCATTCCTCGTGGGCTCCGCCGTCGAACTGGTTATCGCCCAGCGCCTCGTCCGTCGCCTGTGCACGGATTGCGCCAAGACTTCGCCCGTCAACAAGGCCCGCGTCATCCCCGCCCTGGAGGCTCTCGGCATGAAGGAAGCCGACCTCGCCGGCGTGACCGAACTCCGTGAGCCGGTGGGTTGCCGCCGCTGCCGTAACACGGGCTACCGCGGTCGCGTTGGGGTCTTCGAAATTTTCCACCCGAAGCCGCTCCACGATTTAATCATTAACCGCGTCAGTAACCGCGAGCTCACCGAACGCGCCATCGCCAACGGCATGCGCCCGCTCGCCCGCGCAGGGTGGGAGAAGGTTAAGTCCGGCCACACGACGCTCGAAGAGCTCGTGCGCAACCTTAGCTCGAACGAATAAGGTCGGATGCCTTCCTTTACCTACACGGCCAAGGACGGGCAAGGGGCCGCCAGCGATGGCTCCATCGACGCGCCCAGCCGCCGCGAGGCGCTGCGCCGTCTGCAGACCCGGGGGCTTCGCCCTATTAAGGTCGAGGAGGTCGGTGCCGCTCGCCGTGAAACGGAAGGGCCTTCCGCTAAAGGGGGCGCCGAAGAAGCCCCGACCGCCGCCGAGTGTCTTCCTTTCTTGGAAGCGATGGCCGATTTAGTGCGCAGCGGTATGTCCGCGGGCGAATCCCTCCGCCTATTATCCCTCCGTCTCCAGAAGTCCCGTCTGCGTAACCTCTGCGCGGGTATCTGGGCTAAGCTGAGCGAAGGCCAAAGCCTTTCCGGTGCGATTAGCAGCTACCCCGCGGTCTTTGATGGCCAGACGATTAACTTAATCGCGGCGGGTGAGGCGACGGGGAATATCCGAGATGTCCTCGAACGGTTGATCACGCACTTCACCGAGCAGGCTGAGTTCCGTCGGAAACTGATCGCCGCGATGGCCTATCCACTGTTCATCTGTTTCGTCGCCGTCGGCGTGGTGATCTTCTTCGTGCTCTTCCTGCTGCCTCGCCTGCAGACGTTGCTCAACTCCCTCGGCGGGAAGCTGCCGCTATCCACTAAGATGCTGATGTGGTTTGCGGAGGTCTTTGTGGTGGTCGGCCCAATCATGGTCGTCGCCGCGATCGCCGCGGTCATCGGTATTTACCAGTGGCGCAAGACGGATGAGGGCAAGATTGCCTCCGATGCGCTGCTCCTGAAGACACCCCTCGCCGGGGCTTTCGTGATGCGCGTGTCGGTCTTGAGTTTCTGTCACACGCTCGCAGTCCTGCTGGAGAACGGTATCACGACGGCTGAAGCCCTGCGCCTCGCCGAAAAGACCGCTCCCAACCGCGCGATGCGTGCCCAGATGCGCGCGGCGACCGACCGCGTCCTCGAGGGCGAAAGCCTCTCGCGTGCCCTCGCCCGCACGGGTTATTTCCCTCGCCTCCTCCTCGACCGCGTCGCCGTCGCCGAACAGACCGGTAACCTCGCCCCTGGCCTCCGCGACATCGCCCGCTCTTACCGCGCTGAACTCGACCGCTGGCTCGGCACGATTTCGCAGACCATCTCCGCGTCCGTCCTCATCGCCGCCTTCTCGTTCGTCGCCTTTATTGCCTTCGCCATCGTCTCCGCAGTCTTCGAAGTCAGCTCGTCCTTTAAGTTCTAAGGAGGGCCAGAGGACTGGTTGAATCGAGGAAGTGCTGTGCGCATCCTTCCCGGTCCCCGGTTCCCCTTTGCCTCCTGTCTCTTAGGTAGGGACCACACCACGTGCTGCCCTAGCCTACCTCATGCCTCCCAAATCCGTACTCTGAACTCTGAACTCCGTAATCTTCCCTGCCTCTGCCTTTCCACCTTTGCACCGGCCTCCGGCCGATTTGCACCTTTGCACTGCCTCCCTTCACCCCCCTAGCCAACCATACTCCAGCCAGCCATTCCCCTTCACCTTCCGTAATCCGTACTCCGTACTCCGTACTCTGCACTCTGCACTCTTCCCCGCCTCTTACCTTTCCACTTTTGCACAGGCCTCCAGCCGATTTCCACCTTTGCACCATTGCACCCGCCTCGGCCTTCCTCCCTCACTTCACCGGCGTAATCAATTCTAGCGAGCTGAGCGTCACGACCATAGTGACCGTACCGGAAGTCCCGCGGTCGGACTGGAGCGAGAGCGCGTTGATAGCGATGTAAGGCGCCCGGGGGCTGATGGTCTGGTAGAAGCGAACCACCGAAGCGAGGTCGGCGCGGCGGCAGCTGAGCTGGAGGGTGTGCACCGCAAACTTGCCCGACTTCATCGTCTTCGGGGCTTCGGTCGTCGGGCTGAGGCCCGCATCCTTGGCGGCGGAGAGGGCTTCTTCAACCAAACGGGTTGAGTCGTAACCGCGCCCCGCGTCGAGGCCTTGGATGGCGATATCGGCGGCGGCTTTAATCTCCCCTTGTTTATTGAGCCAAGCGACTTGAATCGCCGCCTCATTCTCGAGGGATTGCCAGGCGGCCCAGCCATCGCGGCTGCGTCCCCACGCGGAGGTAGACCAGAGGAAGGCAGCGACGGCGAGGGCCGCGAGCGCCATGTAGCGTTCGCGGGTTTGGAGTCCGAAGAAAAGGTGTTTCATAAAAAGGATTATTTGGCGGCGGCGGGGGTCGTGACCGGAGCAACGGGCGTCGTCTGGCCAATAGTGGCGGGCGTCGTCCCAACCGGGGTCGTCGGCACGGGCGGCTTCGCGGCCTCCGCAGCCTTGGCCGCTGCCTCAGCTTTAGCGGCTTCCTCGGCTTTCAACGTTTCGGCTTTAGCAACGACGCTGCGCAGGATATCGACCTTGAAGGAAATCGTGAAGGTGAAGGTCGTGTAGTTGTCGCGGGCCCGCACATCCTTGCTGGTCACGCCGCTGATCTCCGGGAACTCCTTGAGGGCTCGTTCGAACGCCGAGATATCCGAGGGGTTGGTGGTCCGAGCCTCGATTTCCAAGGCGCTGTTCAGCTTACAATTAATGCGCGTGAACTCCACCGTCGCCGGGCGCTGCTCATTGGCGATGGCCAACATTTCTAGGGCGAGCGGCGACTTGGTACGGACTTCGGCGATGCGGCTGGCGGTGGCCTGGTCCGCTTCAATCTCCAAGACGTCGCCCTGGCGCGATTCATTCAAGGCCTTGAGCTGGCCAGCGCGCCATTGAATCCCAGCGGCGGCGACTTCCATCACGAGCGAGAGGATGAGGACGGCGGCGGCGACTCGTGTGAGGTTCCAGAGCACGAGGTTAAGGCGTTCCTTCTTGCGCCGGGCTTCGAGAAAATCGACGTCGCGGATATCCGCTTCATCCAGGCCGTTCTTCGTTACCGTAAAGGGCTTACCGCCTTCACGCTCGAGGACGAGGTCGCCTTCGTTGAGTTTGCTGTGGAGGGCGCCGGATACTGTCGTGATCGGAGCATCGGCGGCTAGGCCGGCGCGGGCGGCGGCTTCGGCGCCCAAGCTGGCCTCGTCGGCATCAGCGATGTCAGCGACGCAGATGGCGACGGGCAGGGGATTCGTCGCATCCCAGGCTAAGGCGAGGAGGCGTTCGGCACCGCGGTGGACGAGGACGCCCGCGCCCGCCGGCCGTTCGCCGCACAGGGCGAGGAATTCCGGGATGACTTGGCAGTCATCAGGCCAGGCAAAACTTTCTTCCGGGGTGAAGCGACGGCGGTGTGCCGCGTAGGCTAGCGCTTGTTTGCCATCCTCCGAGACAACGTGGCCGACGAGCATCTGTTCGGTCGGAAACGGCGAGAGGGCTTCGAGGGCCAAGGCGACTTGGCCGGTGACGCCTTCACCCTCTAGGGCGACGGCGCGCACGAAGAAGCGGTTGCCGGGGAGCAAGGCCGCCGCACCCAGCGACGTTTGGCTGGGGATCAGGTTGGAAAGGGTACTCATTTGTTCTTGGAAGGGGTCGTTGAGGTGGACATCTGGCCCGGACGACGAATCGCCGTGGGTTCATCTTCATCGAGCGGTGCGGTCACCTTGGGGGCGCCATTGTCTTCGCTCCACGCGATGATTTGGAAGGGGTAATTGAGACTCGTGCTCGACGTGCGGCCACCGAGGGTCACGGCGCTGGCCGAGTTTGGTACGACGCCCGGGGTTAGGGCGGTCGGGGCCTTCGCCATCGAGGTGCCTGTCCCGCCGCCGAAGCTGCGGCCCATGCCCGTCGTCGGTGTAGCGGTGACGCCCGTCGAAGAGGTCGAAGCGGCGGTGGTCGCGGTGAAGGTCCGGGCAGTGGTGGTGCCCGTTAAGGCGTCGATGCTCGACGCAGTGTCCGGGTCGGCACTCGCGGCGGTGAAGGTGACGTCTTCACGGATGGCAACCAGCGCGCTCACACGGCACTTGGCCTGGCCTTCTTTGACGGTCACGCGCACCCACATGAGGTGCACTTCATCGTCGAAGCGGGACAGCGAGCCGGCGGCACCAATCAGTTGGCGGACTTCGCTGGTGACCCGGAAATAGGGCGGGACGCCCGTGGTCCGCTTCTTCTGTTCGTTCTGGCGGTCGCGAATCAGCGCCAGCTGGCGTTCATCAAGGCCTTGCGAGAGGAGGAGCGCATCCGAGGCCGTGTTGATGTTCGTGTCGCCAAAGGTGTACAGGCTGACGCATTGCTGGAAGTCCCGGAGGAGCCGCGTGGGGTTGCCGTCTTCATCGAAGAAGAAGTCTTTCGCGACGCCGATGGTCCGGAGTTCTTCAAAGGAGCGGAGCGGGCGTCGCGCAGGCTTAAAGGAGAGCTTGGCGCGCTGGTACGCCGCATCCGTCGCTTCTTCTTCGATGGATTCGTACTTTTTACTCGTCCAGGCGACCATGGCGTCCGCCACGCGCTCGGCGTCGCGCTGCTCAAGGCCGAGGGAGTAGAGTAGTTGGATGAGGGTGTTCTTATCTAAGGTCGCGAGCGGGAGTTTGCCGCTTTCGTCTTCATACTCGAAGTTCACCTCGAGGCCTTCCCGGACCGGGATTCCCGCATACTTGTGCGGGTCATCGTAGCCCTGCGCGGGGTCGTGGACTTTATTCAGGTCAATGGAGCGAATCTCGGCGATGACGGCCAAGGCGAGCTCGAGCTCCGACATGGCGTCCATGCGTAGGCGCGAGCGGTCGACTTCACGTGTGGCCATCGCGAGTTCCAAGGAGTTATCCTCCATGAAGCGTGCCAAGAGCAACGAGGCCAAGGTGATGAGTACCAAGACGACGACGATGACAGAGCCGCGACGACGTTTCCTCATGGGCGGGAGGCGCCGGGGCGCTTGATGGGGAGGTCGAGGATGACCTCGGATTTTAGTTGGCCTCGCGCGAAGCGGAGGCGGAGCCGCGCGGGCTTCTGGTAGGCCGTGCCCGCGACGTCCTTGGCCGGCTCTTCTTCCGTCTTCCACTGCCGGAGGTCGGCGTCGTAGTAGTCGTAACCGAGTGAGACCAGGAAGGGCGTGAGGATTGTTTCGTGGACGTCGTTGAGGTCGCGCTCGAGTTCAAGGCGCGATTGCCATTGCAGGATCAGCCCGCGCTCGGGGTCGGCATGGAGCGAGCAGTCGACATCCGGCAAGGGAGCTTCCGGCCAATCCGCAAAGCGGCCAGCGTCAGCTAGGGTAAACGCAATGCGTGCGGCATTCGCGCCGTCCGCCGCGCGGACTTCTTTCACGACAAAGCCGACGGCGCCCGGGCCGCTGGTCGAGGCTTCGAGGACTTCCCGCACTTGGCGGCTGGCCGCGCGGACGTGCTGGTCAAAGAGGCGTTGGTCGCGCTTTCCACCCCAGAGCTCGCTCATGGAGAAGAGGAAGGTGTTGAGCGTGACCATCAGAATACCGAGCAAGGCCAGCGAGACGAGGGTTTCGAGCAGCGAGAAGCCACGAGACTGGGCGCGGGCTTGACTCATTGCTTCGGGAGGGGCGCGACCGGGCCGCGTCCGCCGGAGTTATTACCGCCACCGGTGCCGCCAGCGGTATTACCACCGCCCGTGGGAGCACCGCCAGGATTGCCGCCCGTGGGGCCGCCGGCCTTACCGCCGACGTTGTTGTTGCCGCCTTTTCCGCCCGGCTGATTGCCGCCGGGTTGATTTCCTTTGCCGTTATTATTACCCTTACCGTTGTTGTTACCGCCATTATTGTTACCGCCAGGTTGGTTACCCCGACCGTTGTTTCCGTTGTTAATGGTTTGGACGTTGCCACCGCCGAGGGGCTTTCTCGGCGTGGGTGAGCTGATGAATTTTGTGCCGCCCGTGGCCTCGTCGTAGCCGCGCTCCTGGAGCAGGCGTGCCTTGGCCGCGTCGCGGATAACCTTGCGGTCCGACGCCGTGGACCAAGTCGGACGGAGGAGGAGGCGGGTCTCTTCCTTCATCGGGATAAATTCTCCACCAGTTTCCTTTTGGATTTCGGCGCTGAGCGTGACGGTGAAGAGATCACTGACTTCAGTAGGCTCAACTTTTCCCTGCCAGCGCGCCATGCGGTCGTCGGGTAAGTAGATATCCCCGCCGACTTCGATGTCGTCGTAGTTGACGGTCTCCAACAACGCCGCCCGGCAACGCGCCATGTCCTCCGCACCGACGTCATACTGCTTGAGCGCTTGGCGACCGAGCAGGACGTTCGTATACGCGGCACCTAGGCCGACCGCCGCGAGCGCGAAGATGGCCAAGGCCAC
>CAITUF010000188.1 GCA_903895475.1 uncultured Opitutia bacterium
CGAGGATCGGCGAATAGAGGGCGAGCTCGCGCTCGAGGATACGGAAGTCGTCCCAGGGCTTGCGGTTCTCGCTACCCGCCATGTCCAAGATGAACACGAGCAAGGTGCGGCGCTCGATGTGACGCAGGAACTGGTGGCCGAGGCCACGGTTCTCGTGGGCGCCTTCGATCAGGCCAGGAATGTCAGCCATGAAGATACGGCCAAAGGTTTCCGGGTACTCAATCACGCCCACGTTGACGTGCAACGTCGTGAACGGATACGGCGCCATCTTCGGACGGGCCGCGGTGAAAGCATTAGTGAGCGTCGACTTCCCAGCATTCGGGTAGCCCACGAGGCCGATATCAGCAATCGTCTTAAGGACTAATCGATATGTGCCGAACTCACCCGGGTAGCCAGGGGTCGTGCGGCGAGGAGCTTGGTTGACCGAGCTTTTGAAGTTCATGTTACCCATGCCGCCATTACCACCGGCGAGAATCACCACGCGTTCATTGTGTTCAGTCAGCTCGGCGAGCAAGCGACCCGAGACATCGTCGACCACCTGCGTGCCGGGCGGGACGCGGAGAATCAAATCCTCGCCATCGGGACCCGCGCACTGGCGACCCATACCAGGCGTGCCGTTGCGGGCGCTCCGGTGCGGCTGCCAGCGGTAGGCCTGGAGGTCGCCCTCGTTTCGGTCGCAAAGCAGGACCACGTCACCGCCCTTGCCGCCGTTACCGCCGTCGGGTCCGCCCTTCGGGATGAACTTCTCGCGACGGAAGCTGACGCACCCGTGGCCACCGGCTCCGGACTTAAGGATGACTTTGGCTTCGTCGATGAACATGCCCCCAAAGTAGGGCCTCGTCGGCTCGCAGGGCGAGGAGGAAAGCGTCGGACTCGACTAAACTCAGCGCTCCAGTCCGCGGGAACGGCGCAACCAGCGCTCCAGCGGGGCGAAGAAAACGAGGTCCGCCAGCAAGCCAACCAGCATCACGACCGCCATGACTCCCATGACTTGGTCCATGCGGAGCAGTTCGCGACCGGCGTTGAGCAAGGAGCCCAAGCCAAAGCCCGTGACGATGACAACGAAGATTTCGGCGGCCATCAGCGAGCGCCAAGCGAAGGCCCAGCCTTGCTTCATGCCACTCAGGACGCCGGGTAAGGCGGCGGGGAAGATGACGCGCGACCAGAGGTGCCAGCCCTTGGAGCCCATCGTCTGGGCGGCTCGGAGGTAGAGCGGCTGGACGTTTAGAACGGATTCCTGCACGGCGATCACCACGGCCCACAAGGTGCCCATCACCACCACGAAGAGGACGGCTTCCTCGCGGATTCCAAACCAAAGCAAAGCCAGTGGCACCCAGCAGACCGAAGGCAACGTCTGCAGGCCCAAGGCGAGGACACCAAAGGTATCGCGCACCCAGCGGACGCGGGCGCAGAGAGCGCCCAGGGGGATACCGATGGCGGCACCGATAGCGAAACCGATAATCAGGCGACGCATCGTCACCCAAGTGGCCGGCAGGAGTTCGCCTTTCTGCAGAGCGGCGAGGTACTGGCCGGACTCAAAGGAGGCCTGATCGAAGAGCGCCCACCAGAACCATTGCAGGATGTGCGACGGGGCCGGCACGAGCACGTCGTTGACGTGGCCCGCACGCACGAACCATTCCCAGCCGCCGAGAACGGCGAGGGCGATGAAGGTCGGGATGACGAAGCGCGGGAGTTTCATGGCCTTACTGCTTGTCCGCGGTGAGATGGGAGGAAAGTGCCGTGGTGACTTCAGCCGCGAGGTTCGCCAAGGCCGGATCGTTCATGCGGCGCGGGCGCGGTAGATTAACGTCGAACACCTGCTGGACGCGGCCGGGATTAGGCGAAAACAACACGACGCGGTCGCCGAGGCAGACAGCCTCGCGAATATTGTGCGTGACCAAAACGATGGTCTTCTTGCGCTTCGTAAAGATTTCCTGGATGTCTCCGTAGAGTTGCTCGCGGGTCAAAGCGTCGAGGGCCGAGAACGGCTCATCCATGAGCAACACGCGCGGGTTGGGGGCGAGCGAACGGGCTAAGGCCACGCGCTGGCGCATGCCGCCGGAAAGCTCGTGGGGGCGGGCCTTCTCCTTGTTACCGAGGCCGACAAGGTTCAGGTAGTAACGAGCCGACTCGAGGCGCTCAGCGTCGGAGAGACCGGGCTTCAGACGGAGGCCAAAGAGAACGTTCTCCAAAGCGTTCAGCCAAGGGAACAGCGCATCCTGCTGGAACATCACGAGCCGATCGCGACCGGGAGAATGCACGGGCTCGTCGCCTAACTTAATAGCGCCTTCATCGGTATGCTCGAGGCCGGCGAGCAAACTAAGCAGCGTCGACTTACCGCAACCCGAAGGCCCGACCACCACGAGGAACTCCCCCTCCCGGACATCTAAAGTGATATCCTCTAAAGCCGTGACGCGGCCCGCCGAACCATCGAAACGCTTGGTGACGTTCCGCAGGGTCAAGGCCGCCTGGGCGTTGGATTTAGGGATGGGGAGACTCATGGAACAAACCGATGGAAGACTTCAGGGTCTGGCTTCAAGTTGTCAAGTTTAGTTAACTTATCAGGATTAGGGTCTAACTTTAAAATAGCCTAGCCCCGCAGAGGAGTCACCTCCCAAGGCGGGGTCAGCTTGAATGTAACCTCTTACTTAACCGCGGGCGCGTCGGAGACCAATGATTCCAAGAGCGGGGCGATGGGGGCGTCGCCGTTTAGCAATCCGGAGTCCTTCGAGTCCTTCAGCGCATGGGTAAAGGCGGCCGTGAGGCGAGCCTTACGGATGGCGTCCTCTTCACGGGTGTCGAAGATCACGCGACCGAGGGCCGGACCGATGAGGGTGGCCTTCGGCGGGGTTGAACGGGTCTCACCGCCGAGTCCGGCGATGATGAGCTTCTCGTGCCACGCTTGGTCAGCGAGCAGCTTGTCGCGGAGCGCGTAGTGCGAACGGACGAAGGCCTCGATACCCTTCCCGTTCTTAGCCAGCGCGGTCTTCGAAGAA
>CAITUF010000189.1 GCA_903895475.1 uncultured Opitutia bacterium
CTGGTGACCCTCAACGACACCCAGTTCGTCGAAGCCTCGCGTGCGCTCGGTGAACGCTTGGCGAAACACACAGGCAACGATGAAGCCAAGCTCCGTTGGGCCTTCCTCGAAGTCGTCTCACGCGAGCCGACCGCCTCAGAACTCGCCATTGCGGCCAAGACCTTAGCCCGCGAACGCGCCCGCTATACCCGTGACGGGGCCCGTGCGCAGGCCGTCCTCGCCGTCGGCGAATCTCCGCGCGACGCCCAAATCCCCGCCGGCGAACACGCCGCATGGATGCAGGTATCTACCCTTCTCCTTAACCTCAGCGAAGCCGTCACCCGCAACTAAGCCATGGACCCCATTCAAGAACGCCTCAACCACCTGACCCGTCGCACCTTCCTCGGGCAGACTGCCCGTGGCGTCGGTGGCCTCGCCCTGGGCACGATGCTCTTCCCTGATCTCCTTGGCGCGAGCAAAGGTTCACGCGAAGGTGGCCTCGGTGGCATCCCGCACTTTGCACCCAAGGCCAAGCGTATCCTCTGCTTATTCCAGTCGGGCGGCTTGTCGCACGTCGACCTCTTTGACCACAAGCCGATGCTCAAGCAAATGGCCGGCAAGGATCTGCCTCCGTCGGTCAAAGGAACCCAGCGACTCACGGGCATGACCAGCGGTCAAAGTAGCTACCCCTGCACGCCGTCGCTCAAGGACGGAAAGCTCTGCGGTAAGAACGGACTCTGGATCAGCGATCTCCTCCCGCACCTGCAGACGGTCGCCGATGAAATGTGCTTTATCAAGAGCCTGCACACCGAGGCCATCAACCACGACCCAGCGATCACGTTTATGAATACGGGCAATCAGTTGCCTGGCTACGCGAGCATGGGAGCTTGGGCGAGTTATGGACTCGGCACCGAGAACGCCAACCTACCAGCCTTCATCGCGATGGTGTCACAGGGCACCGGCAAGAACCCGGGGCAGCCCGTCTTCTCGCGCCTCTGGGGCAGCGGCTTCCTGCCGTCCAATCACCAAGGCGTAGGCCTCCGTCCTGGCGCCAACCCTGTCCTCTACCTCCAGAATCCTCCGTCCGTCGATGGTGCGCAACGGCGCGAACTACTTGACGACCTCAGTGCTTTGAACGCTGAACGCGCCAAGGAAATTGCGGACCCTGAAACCATCACACGCATCAAGGCTTACGAGATGGCCTTCCGCATGCAGACCTCGGTACCCGAGCTGGCCGACATCTCCAGCGAATCCAAAGCGACCCTGGATTCCTACGGCCCTGAAGTCACGCGCCCGGGCTCCTACGCCGCCAACTGCCTCCTCGCCCGCCGCCTGCTCGAACGCGACGTCCGCTTCGTGCAGCTCTTTCACCGCGGGTGGGATCAACACGTGGCACTCTCGCGCCAGTTACCCAACCAGTGTCACGACATTGACCAGCCAACCGCGGCGCTCCTCAAGGACCTCAAAGCCCGCGGCATGCTGGAGGATACGCTCGTCGTCTTTGCCACGGAGTTCGGCCGCACGGCCTTCAGCCAAGGCGGCTTTGGTAACCCCGGCTCGGGCCGCGACCACCACGGCCGCTCCTTCACCATCTGGATGGCTGGTGGCGGCGTGAAGCCGGGCTTTGAATACGGCGCGACCGATGAATTCGGCTACAATATCGCCAAGGACCCCGTGCACCTGCGCGACCTGCACGCAACGATTCTACATTGCTTGGGCATCGACCACGAGCGCTTCACCTTTAAGTTCCGCGGCCTGAACGTGAAGCTCACCGGCGTCGAAGAAGCCCACGTTGTCAAAGGCGTGCTAGCCTAAGCCTAAAGCATTGAAGAATTGGGTTGAGCGTGCATAAACGCGACATGCCCTCCCCCATGGCCTTCCTCAGCCGGTGTGCCGTTATCGCGTGTCTCTGCCTTCTGGGCAGCGTTGCCATCGCGCAAACTGCCCCGCGACCCCCGAACGTCATCGTCATCCTCGTCGATGACATGGGCCAAACCGATGCGGCTTGCTACGGGAGCCGACTGTAC
>CAITUF010000190.1 GCA_903895475.1 uncultured Opitutia bacterium
GGCGGTACTGCTCCCGAACGGAAACATCCTGCTCACCGAAGCAGGCGACAAACCACGACTCCTCGAGGTCGCCCGCGACGGCTCGATCAAGGTCGAGATCCCGCTGGGCTGCCAGACCACCAACCACCACATGCAAAGCCGCATGGCCCGCAAACTGCCTAACGGCAACTACCTCGTGCCGCAGGAGAAGACCGTCCGCGAATATGACGCCGCCGGAAAAGTCGTCTGGGAACGTCAGAGCCCCGAGTCGACCTTGGATAACCGCACCTTCTGCGGCCTACGCAACGCCGCCGGCCACACCCTCATCAGCCTCACCGTCGGCAGCCACCTCATCGAAGTGGACGCGACCGGGAAGATTGTCTGGGAACTCCGAGACGGCGACCTCCAGGGCGTGCCGCTGAATCGGACCACCGCCCTCTCCTGGCTCCCCAACGGCAACATCGTTTTCAGTAACTACGCCGCCCGCTCTCCGCGGGCTAAGATGGTCGAGATTACCCGCGACAAAAAGGTCGTCTGGACCTACACGGATACCTCCAAGGAAGGCGTGCACGAGTTCCAGTTGCTGGATGATGCCGGCAAACCACTGGTCGGAGTGCTTCGCTGACGGCGACGCGCCGTTCACCGATCCACTGGCCCCGCTCGACTATGCAGTGAAGGTCCATCGACAGGAAAACCAGTCGATACGGAGGAATTCACCCGCAAACTCGAGGCCAGCTTCCGCGACATGTGGGTTGAATGGTTCAAGCGACATGGCACAGTGGGCATGACCCCATGCGTGCCTTACTCTGCCTGCTGTTCCCAGTTGCCCTGCTCGCTGCCGACCGACCGCCGAACATCGTGATCATCCTCGCCGATGACCTCGGCTACGGAGATATTCGCGCCTATAATCCAACACGCGGCAAGATCGCCACGCCGCACCTCGACCGCTTGGCCGCGGAAGGCATGCGCTTCACGGATGGACACTCCTCATCGGGGGTCTGCTCGCCTTCGCGCTATGCCTTACTGACGGGTCGCTACCACTGGCGCACGCGCCTGCAGTCCGGCATCGTCGGAGTCTTCGGCGAACCACTCATCGCACCCGACCGCCTAACGGTCGCTAGTTTGGCTAAGAAACAGGGGTATCGGACCGCTGCGATCGGCAAATGGCACTTGGGCTGGGATTGGCCGATTGCGGATGGCGACAAGGCTCTATTCCGCAACTACAAGGAAGCTGACCGCGCCTCTCCCGAGGCCGACAAGGCCACTTGGCAGAAGGTGTTCACGCAAAAGATCCCAGGCGGGCCCACCACCCGTGGCTTCGACACTTACTTTGGAACTGATGTGCCGAATTGGCCGCCGTTCTGCTTCATTGAAAATAATCAAACCATCGGTATCCCAGACCGACCACTACCCAAGGGCTTACTCGGAAACAACCAAGCCAGCGTACCCGGCCCCGCCTTACCCGAATGGAAACTGGAAGGCATCTTGCCGGCGCTCACTACACGTGCCTGCGCGTTCATCGACGAGGCTGCTCGGAAGCCTGAGCCTTTCCTGCTCTACCTTCCGCTGACGACTCCGCACACCCCCTTGGCCGTCAACGAGGCGTGGAAGGGTAAGAGCGGACTGAATAACGCAGCAGCTGACCTCATCATGGAAACGGATGCGGCGGTCGGCCAAGTCCTCGCTGCGCTCGAAAAGAGCGGTGCCGCCAGCAATACCCTCGTACTCTTTACTAGCGACAACGGCTTCGCCAGTTATGTCGGCGTCAAGGACCTCGAAAAGCAAGGTCACTTCCCCAGCGGCCCACTCCGCGACTATAAGTCGTCGGTCTATGAAGGCGGTCATCGCGAACCATTCATTGTCCGCTGGCCCGGCAAGGTGACGGCCGCCTCGACCTGCGACCAACTGGTCCATCATGCCGACCTGATCGCCACCCTGGCTGATATCTGGGGCACCGCACTCCCGCCCGAGGCTGGCGAAGATAGTTTCAGCTTCTTACCCTTACTCAAGGGGGCGTCCAAGCCGACGCGCTATCATGCCATCAGTTGTGCCGCGGCCGGAACCCCGGGCCTACGCCTTGGTCAGTGGAAATACATCGCGACCCAACCGGCCCAGCTTTACGACCTGGCGACCGACCTCGGCGAAACGAAGAACCTCGCCAACGAACAAACTGAGCGCGTGGCGGAAATGAAGTTACTACTGGAGAAACTCATCACCGATGGTCGTTCCACGGCGGGCGAGCCGCAGAAGAACGACGTCGAGGTCGTTCGCTACCCCAAGGCCGGTACGCCGAAAGCCAAGACCGCCAAGAAGCCCATTTCCAAATAACCTTAGCATGAAGCACCCTTTTATCTTTCTCGCCGCACTGCTGCTCGCCCCGCTGACCGCACTGCAAGCCGCCGAAGGACCCGCCAAAAAGCCTAATATTATTTTCATCTTAACGGACGATCAGGGCTTCGGGGACCTGGGGCGACACGGGCATCCATTACTCAAGACGCCGAATATAGATGCGCTGCACGACCAGAGTGTGCGCTTCGATCAATTTTATGTGAGTCCGTCGTGCTCGCCCACGCGCGCGGCGCTCCTGACGGGCATGCATGAGTTCCGTAATGGCGTCACGCACACCACCCAGCCCAGGGAGCACCTGAACAAGGACGCCGTCCTCCTGCCGCAGCTCCTCCTGTCCGCAGGTTATCGCACGGGATTTGTCGGCAAGTGGCACCTGGGCGGCGAGGGCGAGTATGCTCCCGAGAAACGCGGGTTTGAGTGGTGCTCCACCAATGTCGGCGGGCCCAACGTCCACTTCGATCCGGCGATGGTCCGCAACCGTAAGCGCGAGGCGCGGAAGGGTTACCGAGAAGATATCTTTTTCGACGAGGCCATGACCTTCATGGATGAGTGCAAGGACGCCCCATTCTTCTGCTACCTCGCCACCTATTCGCCGCACGCACCGCTGGCCGCCCCCGAGGAATTCGTGGCCCCGTTCCGCGGCAAGGTGGATAAAGATGAAGCGGCCTATCTCGGCATGGTCGCTAATCTCGACTACAACCTCGGACGACTGCTGAAGTATCTCCAAGCACGCAAACTAGAGGACAATACGATCATCGTCTTCATGAACGACAACGGTCAAACCCACGGGCTGGATATCTTCAACGCCGGTATGCGCGGCAGCAAATGCACCATCTGGCAGGGCGGCTCACGCGCCATGTCCTTCTGGAAATGGGCGGGGAAGTGGACGCCGCACAAAGTGAGCAACCTGACGGCCCACCTCGACGTCTTGCCGACGCTCTGCGATCTCGCTGGTGCGACCATCCCGCCCCCACTCAGCGCAAAAATCGAAGGCTTCACGCTCCGCCCTTTGCTTGAGTCCGCAACGCCGGTCAAATGGAACGACGACCGCTTACTATTCCACCATGTCGGCCGCTGGCCCAGCGGCTTGGCGGCCGCACACAAGTATGCGATGGCCTCCGTGCAGACGGGCGACCTCCTGCTCGTGCGCAGCCGTCCGTGCGATGACCCCGCCTGTAAAACCTACTCCAGCCAGTGCACCACCCTGCGCTCCGTCGAAGCCGGCGCCACCGCAGCGACGTACACCAAAGCGGATGCGCAGTTCCACTGGGGCGTCACGCCGCCGGGGCGCTGGTCTTTGTTCGACCTTAAAAATGACCCGACTTGCCAGAAGGATCTCGCCGCAGAAAAGCCTGAACTAGCATCCAAACTCGCCGCATCTTACGACAAGTGGTGGGATACACTCTACCCCACGATGATCCAACTCGGCGGTGACAAGGGTGAGCCCGAGTTACTCAATAAAGGTCGAGTCCAAAAGCAGAAGTAATCCTCCAGCTCAAAGCATGAAACTCGCCCTCACCTTCCTCACGGCCCTGCTGCTCTCCCCGCTGGTCCTATTACACGCGGCCGACTCACCCCAGAAACCTGCGAAGCCCAACATTGTCTTCATCTACGCCGACGACTGGGGTTGGGGTGACCTGTCCTGTCATGGCAACACCTGGCTAAAGACTCCGCGGATCGACAAGCTGGCCAGCGAGGGCATCGACTTTCAACAATTCAACGTGCTGAGTCCGGTGTGCTCGCCTAGTCGCGCCGCGGCCATGACGGGGCGTTTTCCTGGTCGCTTCGGCATTAATACGGTGTTCGGAGTCAGTAAGCCGCCGGAGATGCCCGACTGGTTGGACCCCAAGGCCCCCACGACCCCACGCTTACTCAAGGCCGCGGGCTATCGCACGGGGCACTTTGGCAAATGGCATCTAGGGATAGGGAAGCCGACCATGGCGGACTACGGCATTGACGACTCGGCCGTCTATCACGGGCCGGGGCCGAAAGTCGGACCATACGGAAACGATATCCCCAACCAGGCGGTAAAGTTCATCGAAGCAAATAAGGACCGGCCGTTCTATGTGAACGTCTGGCTGCACGAGAGCCATCTGGCCCACAGCCCTTCGGACGAATCCATGGCGCGATGGAAACATCTCGATTCCCGGCAACAGGTCTATGCCGCAGTCATCACCGACGGTGACAACAAGGTCGGCCTGATCCTCGATGCGCTGGAGCGCTGCGGAATCGCGTCGAACACGCTGGTAGTTTTTTCCAGCGATAACGGCCCGGCGAAGTCCAAGGAAAACGATATAGGCACTCCTGGGAAATATCGGGGCCACTACAACGTTGGCGAGACGGGCGGCCTGCGCGGACAAAAGACCAGCCTCTTTGAAGGCGGCGTGCGCGTGCCATTCATCGTCCGGTGGCCGGGTCAGGCTCCGGCTGGCTTAAAAAATGACGCCACGGTCCTGACGGCGGTGGATTTACTCCCCACCTTCTGCGCAGCCGCTGGAGTGACTCCGCCGACCGACGCCCATGGCGACGGCGAAAACTTGCTGCCGGCGCTCAAGGGCGAATCCGTCCAACGAACGCGGCCCATTTTCTGGCGGAATAACGGCGACAAGAAGAACCCTAACTTTTGGCCTGACCTAGGGGTGCGCGCCGGGGATTGGAAGCTCGTCACGACCTTCGATGGCCGGCAGGTCGGGCTCTACAATCTAAAGGCGGATCGGGCTGAGGCGAAGGACGTAGCCAAGGAGCATCCCGCAGACGTAACGCGCTTGACGAGACTCGTACTGGACTGGAACGCGACCCTGCCCACCAAGGCCGATCCGGCCTGCTCAGAAACACCTCGATAGGCGAGGCGGGAGCACGGGACTAAAACTCCGGGGCATCTTAAGATTCACTCGCACCGACGCTCGACTACAACCTACTGACGCCTTGGGGGCGGTCCGGGTCATCGTCGGCTGACCGCTTGACTCCGCCTAGCGGAAAAGCGGAAATATAGGTCTTATGAAGACCCCCGTGCTCACCCTTCTCGCCGGCCTCGCCCTCGTCGGCTGCCAGACTCAGAAAACCGCCGCTCCGGCCAAGGTGGTGCCTGTCCAGCGCAACCTCGCCGTGGGCGCCACGCCCGAAAGCGTGACCAAGGGCTTCGGTGGAAAATATTTCGTCAC
>CAITUF010000191.1 GCA_903895475.1 uncultured Opitutia bacterium
AACCCCGCCGACACCGCCCTCTTCGCCTGCCTTCCCGGCTCGTTCCAGGACGGCGTCACGCCGGGCACGATCCAGTCCGGCTCAGGCTGGTGGTTACTCGACCAGGAACGCGGCATGCGCGACCAGATGAACATGCTCTCCGACCTCGGCCTCCTCGGTCGCTTCATCGGCATGATCACCGATTCTCGCTCCTTCCTCTCGTATCCGCGCCACGAATACTTCCGTCGCATCCTGTGCGACCTCGTCGGGCAGGACGTCGAATCCGGGCGCATCCCGGACCGCGCGGAGTGGAACGAGCGCCTCGTCGCCGACGTCTGCTACCGCAACGCCCGCCAGTACTTCGGCTTCAAGGCCTAAGCGGCTACTCATGGCTGGTTTGACTTCTGGGCCCTGCGGTCGAGAATAATCATGCCCCTATGCTTTTTGGCTTCATCCAAGTATTCTTTCTTTGCCTGCTCTGGGGCCTTGGCCTCCAAGGCCCGGCGACCAAAGGAGTTAGCGGCTTCGGTGAGGATGAATTGGTCCGTAAACGTGAACTGACGGCCTTTGAACGTATACTCAAGGCGACTTGCACGGGACTATTCATTCTCTCCACGCTCGCGAACTTCACCTCGCCATTTGATTTCCTGTTCGAAACTGAATCCTACTGGTGTGCACTACCCTCGGCCGCCTGGATTGTGTTCATGCTATTCCGGCGCTCCGTGCCGATGGACGCCGAGGCCATCGGCACCGGGCTATGGACCTTTGCGCCGTTCGTTTCAGTTGGTCTTTGGTCTGTCAGCGGCTTCCTCCAGCCCAATCTGATTCCTTACCATTCACTCCTCTGGCAAGCCGGCGGCGTTGGTGTGATAATCGCCTACGGACTCTTCCGTGACATCTCGCGAGAGATGAATCCACCCGCCTAAGGGGCCTTTTCTCTCTTAAAGTCCCTTAAAGAGGCTGAGTTGGACTTGCCAACGACCTGAGCGCGTATCAGATAAAGACATGCGCCTCCTGACCCTCCTCGCCGCCCTGCTCGTGATTCCGGCCTTTGCTGCCGACAAGAAGGAAAAGACCTACGCCCTCCGCGACTTCGCTTGGGGTAAGTCCATCAGCGGTCCCACGGTCACCATGGGTAAGCTCGCTGGCAAAGCCGTCGTCCTTGAAGGTTGGGGCGTCAAGTGCCCCCCCTGCATCGCCAGCCTCCCTCACCTCCAGGAACTTTCCGAGAAGTACAAAGACACCCTCGTCGTCATCGGTGCCGAGTGCCAAGGCCACACCGCCAAGGAAATCGCTGTCGTGACCAAGAAGGCCGGCGTACAATACGCCATCGTCGCTGGCATCACCAAGACGCCGATTCAATTCTCTGGTATCCCTAAGGTCTTCGTCTTCGACAACAAGGGTAAGCTCGTCTTCGACGGCAGCCCCTCCGACGGCGCCTTCATGGAAGCCGTCAAGAATGTCGCTGAGAAAGCTGACGCCAAGGCCGCCCCTGCGACCACGCCTGCCCCTGGCGCTAAGCCAGCCGCCGCGAAGTCGGTCTAAGCAATGTCCGCCCTCTCCGACCGTCTGGTCGAGAACCTCAGCGACGGGGTCGGCTTTTGGGAACTTAAAGGACGCCTGACCTATAACGGCGTGCTCGGGCTCGTCTGCGGCTACCACGCCATCCGCGGTGATTCCATGCTACTGCGCTGGAGCGACCCAGACAACCTGACTGCCTTCCTCAGCTTCGTCATTGTGGCGAACGTGGTTTACTGCGCCGCCTACGTCCCCGACCAAGCCATCCAGTTGACGCCCTACCGCGATGGTTGGAAACGCTGGCGGTGGCTACTCCTGGCGTTCGGCACTTTTTTCGCTAGCCTACTTGCGCACGCGGCGCTGGCTGGCTTCAAGTCCCCTTAAGGCCGCCTAGGTGCGGTCGGTTCGGTAGACGCGCTGCACACGTTGCGTGAGCGTGCACAAAGCTTCCCAGGGAATGCAGTCCGACCAGGCACAGAACTCGGCGACCGTAATGCGGTCCGCACCCTGCGCCCCGAGGATGGTAGCCATGTCGCCGACGGCAGCATCAGGGACATCCGTGACGTCGACGACGGTTTGATCCATGGTCACACGTCCGAGAATCGGGCAACGCTGCCCACGCACGAGGAAGAAGCCGCGGTTGCTCGCCGCGGTCGGCACGCCGTCCCCGTAACCAACGGCCACGATGGCGACGCGTGAATCGCGGGCTAAAGTCTTGGTGCGATTATAACTGACCGCAGTACCCTTCGGGAGGTCCTTGACCAACACGACGCGGGCATGGAAGGACAAGACCGGATCAGGCTTCAGGCTGGCCAAGAAAGACCCCGCCGACGGCGGCAGGCCATACTGCATGAGACCGATGCGGACAGCGTTGAATGGCGAGGCTGCGGAGAAACTTTCCAAGCCAGCACTATTGTCCGCATGGATGAGTAACTGGGCGCGGACATCGGCGGGAATCGACTCGAGCAAGTCCAAGAAGACCCGGCGCTGCTGCGCGGTGTAAGCCGTATCGGCATCGGCGTCGGAGAAGTGCGTGTAGACACCGCGCCACTCCAAACCCGGGCTGGCCAGCACCTGCGCAAACACTTCGCGGGCCCGTTCATGCCAAACGCCCGCCCGGCCCATACCGGTGTCGACCTTGACGTGCACACGGACTTTGCGGCCCTGAGACGAACCCCACGCGGCGAAGGCCTTTGCCTCTTCGAGCGAATTGATGGTCAGGTCGAAACCGTTCTCGGCCGCTCGGGCTACTTCATCGGGCAAGGTTGGACTGAGCAGTAACGTATCCCCTTCGTGGCCGACCTCACGCAGGCGAATCGCCTCGGCCACATTGGCAACCGCGAAGGCATCCACGCCGGCCTGCAGTAAGCGACGGGCCACCTCGGGCATGCCATGTCCGTACGCATCGGCCTTCACCACCGCGACGTAACGCACGTGCCGCGGCAAGGCCTGCTTGATGCGGCCGACATTGCGGTCGATGGCGGGCAGGTCGATCTCGACCCAGGCGCGGGACTGGGAAAACGGGGTGCTCATGGCGTGCCACGATGGCGTTCGCCCGACCACGTTGCAAAATCGGCGGCCGCATTCAAGGCCTCAGGCTTAGGCTCGAGTCGGAGTACCCCCGCGTGGCCGAAGACCTTCGGTAAGTCAGGCCAGACCTCGGGCACCACCTGGGCCAAGGGCAAGACCTGCGGGGCTTGGATCACCGTGGTCAGGATACGTCCCGATAAAGCCGCGACCTGCTCGACCTCGCATTCGCGGGCCGGGCTGGACAAGCCAGCGGCATCCACAGAGACGACGTGCCAGCGCTTGAGACGGGATTCGGAGACGACGCTGAAAGCGCCGACTTCGCCACGCAAGCGCACGGCGGCGGCAAGCGCCACCAGCGGCTCCCAGACCCAGACCTCGCACGGCTGCAGTGTCGCCCACGTGCGCACGGCCATCGCGGTGACGCGGATGCCCAGCATCGAACCAGGACCCACGCACACTGCGAAAGAATGCAAGTCTGCGAATTTTAAGCCAGCGGATGCCAAGGCTTGTTCTGCACAGGCGAAGGTCGCCTCTAAGGCCCCTTCGTCAGAATGCGCCTCCGCAATCCAGCGACCGCCTTGCAGCACGCCGACGCGGACGCCGTGACGGGCGGAGCCATCGAGCACGAGGCACGGTTCGGCGGGTGCCATAGGCATCAGCCCGGTGGCCAGCTCAGGGCGCGGCCACCGAGTAAGTGCACATGCAGGTGCGGAACGGATTCACCACCGTCGGGACCGTTGTTGCTCACGATGCGGAACCCCTTGGCACGGTTAAGCTGTCGGCTCAGCTGGGCGGCGACGAGCAACAGATGACCCAGCGTCGCTTGGTCTTCCGCGGTGGCCTCGCCGACGCGGGCGATGGGCTTGCGCGGCACAACGAGTACATGGGTCGGAGCCTGCGGAGAGATATCGTGGAAAGCCACGCACACGGCGTCCTCGTGAATCAGCTTCGCGGGAATCTCGTGGTCAGCGATTTTCTGGAAAAGCGTCTTCGGGGTGCTCATAAGAGTGATTATAGCACGACCACCGTCAGGCGCCCACGACCCTGCACGTGAGCGGCATAAGCGTTCACACACTCAACCGCCTCATCGTAGGCCTGGCGGGCCTTGGCCGAGCGGGCCTTAGAACCAGCCAAATAATGATCCTGCAGGCCGACAACCCACAGCAGGACGTCCGGGGCGTCGCCGACCTGCCCGAGGGCGGTCTCGATACGTTCCGGAGCCCAAAGGGGCTCAAAGGGCTCATCCCGGTGGTCTAAGACGGCAATGGCAGGCAAGACGGCATCCGGGGCTAGGAGGCGCAAGAGGTGCTCGGCCGCGTTCGCAAGCCCGCGGGTGTCCAAGCCAGCGGCCGAAAACTCGTCGGATTCAAAGACCTGCACGACGGCGTCGACGTCGCGACGCAACGTGGGCTCCGTCCCGACCAGGGAGGCCAGCATCGCATTAAGCGTGCGGAGGCGAGCTGGGCGGGCGGGTACGGCGGAAGCAGAAGTCACTTGGCTTTGCCTCCCTTACGGAGCTGGTCGATGGCCTTAGCCAATTCGTCGATATCGCGGAACTCGCGATAGACGCTCGCGAAGCGAACATACGCAATCTGATCGACGGACTGGAGGTGCGCCATGATCTCCTCACCGATCGCGCTGGAAGGCACTTCTTCTTCGAACTTCTTCTGCAGGCCTTCGACGATTTCCGAGATGAGCAAGTTAACGCGTTCGACTTCGACCGGGCGCTTATCGGTCGCCTTGCGAATCCCTGACGCGATTTTGGTGATATCAAAATCTTCCCGCGCGCCATTGCGCTTCACGACCACCAAACCTTCGCGGACGATTTCCTCCATCGTACTGAAACGATGCGAGCAAGCGAGGCACTCGCGGCGGCGACGAATGGAATGGTTCCCCTTACCGAGACGGGTTTCGAGGACCTTAGTGTCTTCGTGATTGCAGCGCGGACAATACATCGGTCAGAGGCGAAGGAAGTTTGCCAGGAGAGCGAGTCCGTTCTGCGTCGCGTAAGATTCGGGGTGAAACTGTACGCCCCAGATAGGTAAGTCGCGGTGGCGCAGGCCCATGACGAGGCCGTCTTCGGTCCACGCCGTGACTTCGAGGCAGGCCGGGAAGGTCTCGCGCTCGACGATGAGCGAGTGGTAGCGGGCCGCATTAAAGGGATTCGGCAGACCTTCAAAGAGGTCCGTGTTATTATGGAACACCGGCGAGGTCTTACCATGCATCAGGTTCGGGGCGCGAAGGACGCGACCGCCGTAGACATGGCCGATGGCCTGATGGCCCAGGCAGACGCCGAGCAACGGCTTCTTACCAGCGAAGGCGCGAATCATATCACACGACACACCGGCTTCGGCGGGCGAGCAAGGGCCCGGTGAAATCATCACGCGGTCGGGGTTGAGCGCGAGGGCTTCCTCAACCGTGATCTGGTCATTACGGAAGACCTTCTGCTCCACGCCGAGTTGGCCAAAGTATTGCACCAGGTTGTAGGTGAAGGAGTCGTAGTTATCGATGACCAGGAGCACGGGCTGACGATTTGCCTCGCTCGCCGAAGTGTCAAGGAGTCGCCCAAACGTGTGAACAAGTGCGGAGCTGGCGAAGTTGTTCGCAACACGACTTCACAGGGACAAAAACTCCGTCCCACCGTAGCCACTCCAAGGGGCAAACCGACGTGCCATCGCATGACCCGAGCACCCACTTTCCGGGACTAGAATTGGGCGTGGCGGGGGTAGCTTCTGTCCTGCATTGATGGGGCTAGCGGCCCATCCACCCTTTGGCCAGCCAAGGCCCCTCCGGGGGAGCCCAAATGATTCACATCCGGTCAAGCCTCCCCATCCCTGCGAACACTTCGAATAGCCACACAAACCCCTCGAAACTATGACTTTACAGAGCAAGGGGGGTGTGAATAACTATGTGCACGGTATGAAACAGCGCACCCTCGGAAAAGAAGCCTCAGTCAAAGGCAAGGCCCTCCACACCGGCCAAGAGGTCACCCTGACCCTCAAACCGGGCGCCCCCAACACTGGCTTGGTCTTCCGGCGCATCGACCTTTTCGGCAAACCCGAGGTCCGTCCGGTCTCCGAAATGGTGACTGACTTGGAACGCAAGACCACGGTTTCCTCCGATGCCGTGAAGTTGCACACGATTGAGCACGTCCTCTCCGCACTCAGCGGCATGGGCGTCGACAACGCGATTGTCGAACTCGACGCCTCCGAACCGCCCATCGTCGATGGCTCGGCCCGGCCGTTCACCACACTCATCCATCAATGTGGCATCGTCGATCAAGCCGATGAGCGCGAAGTCTTCACGCTCACGCAGCCCATCACGATTAACGAAGGCAGCCGCTCCATCATCGCCCTACCCTTTGACGGCCTACGCATTACCTGCACCTCGGCCGACGACCGCGGCATCCACACGCAGCACCTCACCATCGACATCGACTCCGAGACGTATGAGGCACAAATCGCGCCGGCCCGCACCTTCACGATTTACGAGGACATCGAAGAGCTCCTCAAGAAGGGGCTAATCCAAGGCGGCTCGCTGGATTCGGCCATCATCCTTAAGGGTGATAAAGTCGTCAGCAAGGAACCCCTGCGTTTCAAGGACGAGCTCGTCCGCCACAAAATTCTCGATGTCATCGGTGACATCGTCCTCGCTGGTATCCGCCTCAAGGCCCACATCATCGCGGTCCGCCCTGGGCACGCCCTGAACGCCCGCCTCGCGGCAGCCGTGCGGAAGCAGTGGCAGGAGTCGAAAAACCCGAAGCCCAAGGCCGCACCGACGAAGAAAGTCGAAGCCCCCACGGCTCCATCTGGTAACGCCCTCGACATCCGCCAGATTCTCAACGCCCTGCCCCACCGCTATCCGTTCGTCATGGTCGACCGCGTCGTCGAACTGACCGAAGACTCGCTCGTGGCGATTAAGAACGTCACGATCAATGAGCCCTATTTCCAAGGTCACTTCCCGGGCCAGCCCGTGATGCCAGGCGTGCTGCAAATCGAAGCTATGGCTCAAGCCGCTGGGCTCATCATGCTGCGCCGCGGCGCCGCCGACGAAGCCCCGAAGGTCGTCTTCTTCATGAGCGCGGATAAGGTGAAGTTCCGCAAGGCCGTGACTCCGGGCGACACGCTCGAGATTCGCGCCAAGCTGACAAAAATCCGTGGGCGTATTGCCGCCGCCGAGTGCGAGTGCTTCGTTAACGGCGAAACGGTCTCCTCCGCTGAACTCCTCTTCTCCATCGCTGATTCGGTCGCTCAAGGCTGAAGTCCGGATGAGTTCCCAAATCCATCCCACAGCCATCGTCGAAGCTGGCGCGAAGCTTGGAGCGGGCGTGCAGATTGGCGCGTATGCCTTTGTGGGCGCGGATGTCACCTTAGGCGACGGGTGCACCTTACATCACCACGCCACGGTCGAGGGCTACACGCAGCTCGGCCCACAGTGTGAAGTTTTTCCGTATGCCTTTATTGGCGGCCGCACGCAGGACCTGAAAGCCCGCCCTGGCAAGCCCGGCCTCAAGGTCGGCGCCCGTAACACCTTCCGCGAATACGTCAGCGTACACCTCGGCACCCAGGAGGGCGAATGGACCATCCTCGGTGACGACAACACCCTGCTCGCCTATTCGCACATCGCGCACGACTGCGTAATCGGCAATCACCTCGTCATCTCGAGCCACTCTGCCGTGGCCGGACACGTCCACGTTGGCGACCACGTCAATATCGGCTGGAACGCTGGTATTCACCAGTTCTGCCGCATCGGCGATTATGCGATGGTCGCGGCCTGCTCAAAGTGCGTGCAAGACGTCCCGCCCTTCGTCATCGCCGATGGCAACCCCTGCGAGACCAAGATGGTCAACGCCGTCGGCCTCAAGCGCTCAGGCTTCACCGACGACGAGATCACCACGGCCAAGGCCCTGCATCGCCTCTTTTACCGCGACGGCCTCAACACCGCTCAGGCCATCGAAAAAGCCCTAGCGTTGCCCGAAGCCTCATCCCGGGTCGTCCGCAACTTCGTCACCTTCGCCCAAGGCACGAAGCGCGGCCTCGCCTGATTCGCCTAGGGTGGCAGCATGAAAGCCTTTCGGTGCGCCCTCGGTCGCTAAGCGTCTTAGGCATCAAGCCACTCACTGCCATGAACCGATCCTTAGTCCGAATCCTCCTGTCGTTAGCGACCTTCGCATGCATGACCTCGGGAGCCCTGGCTGAGCCGATGAAGATTGAGGTGAGACGTCTGCCAGAAGCCACGGCGGCCGCGACCAGGTTCCTGAATCCCGAGTATGTGGTCGCCACCCCGGCCGCGGGCAAAGCGACCGACAAGACCCCGTTAATCATCTTCCTCCACGGCGCCGGCGAACGAGGCACGGACCTGACCCAACTGAAGTCCGCCCCGCCCATCAGGCATTTCAACCAACAGGCCGAACAGCCTTTCCTCATCGTCGTACCTCAGTGCGCTCCCGATAAGTCGGGCCAGAAAGACGAGTGGCGCACCGAAGACCTAGAAATCCTCTTCAAGCAATTAGTGAAAGAACAGCCGTTCGATAAAACCCGGGTGTATCTCATCGGTTATAGCATGGGCGGCTTCGGCACCTGGCTCTGGGGCTCCACCCACCCCGAGCGCTTCGCCGGCCTGGCCCCGCACGCTGGCGGCCTCGGTTTTGGCGGCCCCCGGGCCGTATCGCCCGATCTCACCGAGTGGGCCAAGCGCCTCGCACCGCTGCCGGTCTGGATCATCCACGGCGACCGGGATGAAATCGTCCCGACCGAACGCTCCGAGCGCATGCACAGCCTGCTCAAGTCCGCCGGGGCCAAACAAGTCAAGCTGACGCTCTTGGCGGGCAAGGGCCATGGCATCGGCGACAACCTCCGTACCCCCGAGCTCTACGCGTGGCTGCTGCGCTACCGACGCGAAGGCAACCAGGTCGTCGAAGCTCCGCTACCCCTGAAATGAACGACGCACGCTTTGGTACCGACGGCATACCGCTAGTCGAAGGCTGAAAATAAAAGAGCCGCGGATTTTCCGCGGCTCTCTGTTTAGCTAATCGCCCTGACTTAGGCCACGCGCTCGACGACAAGCGGCGGGATGTTCGGGCGCTTCGGCGCGAGGCGGTAAGCGTCACGGAAATACGGCAGCGCCGCGTCGACCTTGGCCTCGTCGTTGTAATGGATCATGATCAGCGGCTCGCCCTGCTTGACCTGCGTGCCGACCTTGCGGA